>CAYSNT010000140.1:0-3036 GCA_964432505.1 uncultured Erysipelothrix sp. | reverse complement strand
AAATCACAACCTGATATTGTGGAAGTGATGCCTGCCATTGCCTACAAAATCATTCCTTACATTAAATCAAAGATTAATATGCCACTGATTGGTGGGGGATTGCTCAAATCAAAAGAAGATATTCTTCAAGGACTTGAAGCTGGTTGTATGGCTTTTACAGTCAGTGACTTATGTTTATGTGAATCCATGCACGAATAGATAATTTGTCACATAAAGTCTAATTTTGTAACAAATGTTACAATGTAAACGCTTAAATATGTGAAAAAAAGACATTGCATGAACATATGTCATACGTTATAATGTAGTTACAAGTTAATAGACACACAAGAGACACCAGAGTAGCAATTTAAAAGATTCTATTTTGGTGTTTTTATTTAAGGAGGACCACGCATGTATGATGTAGTGATTATCGGCGCAGGGATTAATGGTGGACTATTAGCACAACGCTTATCTAAGTTTGATCTTAAGGTTGCGTTGCTAGAAAAAGATAATGATGTAGCTAATGAAGCCACTGCTGCTAACAGTGCCATTATCCACTCTGGACATGATCCAAAAACAGGCACACTTAAAGCGAAACTCAATGTTCGCGGTAATGAGTTGTGGGAAGGATTATGTGAGGAATTAAAAGTGGATTTCATCCGTAATGGTGCTTTTGTGGTGGCCGTGAATGATGAAGAACGTAGTAAACTTAAAGAATTGTATGATCAAGCGCAAGAAAGAGGTGTTCCAAGTCGACTTATCAATCGTGAGGAAGCCATTGCTTTAGAACCTAATATAAGTGATGCAGTTGTGGAAGCCTTAGATTTACCATCCACAGGAATTGTTTCCCCATGGGAAGTGACCATTGCGGCTGTTGAAGATGCCATGAATCATGGATTACATCTATTCCTCAATCATAAAGTAGTTAATATTGATCGTAAGGATGGTTATTTTGATGTAACAACTCCAAAAGCTGTCTTCCAAACCAAAGTCATCATTAATGCGGCAGGGGTTTATTCTGATGAGATTTATGCCATGGTGTCTAAGCAAACTCATTACAAGATTACACCACGTCGTGGTGAATACTATGTACTGGATCGTGCAGTGAAACCAGTGGTATCAAGAACCATTTATCCACTTCCATCTGAAAAAGGAAAAGGAGTTTTAGTTGTTCCTACCATCCATGACAATATTTTAATTGGTCCTAACTCTGACATCATTTCTGATAAAGAAGGTAAAGACAATACTGCAGATGCTTTAGCTTATGTGAAAGAGCAAGTCGCAAAGACGGTTAAAAACATTCCTATGCATACCATCATTCGTACTTATGTAGGACTTCGTCCATCACATTTGGATTATGATTTTGTGATTGAAGAAGCAAATGATGTTAAAAACTTCATTAACTTAATTGGTGTTGATTCTCCAGGGCTTGCTTCTGCTCCAGCCATTGCTGAGTACGTGCAAAATATTCTTTCAGAGTTGATTCCTCTTAGACCTAAGAGTGAACCTCGAACACCTCGTCGTCCTTGGATTATTCTCAACCGCATGAGTGTTGAAGAAAAACAAAGCATGTATGAAAAGGATGCTAAGTTTGGTCAAATGATTTGTCGTTGTGAACTTGTCAGTGAAGGTGAAATTGTGGATGTGATCCATCGTAATGCGGGTGCACGAACTGTTAAAGCAGTTAAACGTCGTGTAAGAGCAGGTGCAGGTCGATGCCAAGGTGGTTTCTGTGAACCACGTGTTATCGCTATTTTAGCACGAGAACTCAAGATTAAACCGACTCAGGTTTTACTTGATTCTGATGAATCTACAATACTTGTTGGAGAAACAAAGGAGAACCTTGCATGAAACACTTTGATTTAGTCATCATTGGCGGTGGAAGTGCAGGACTAGCTGCTGCCGTTAGTGCTTATGATAATGGGGTTAGAGACATTTTAATCCTTGAAAGAGATAAAGAATTAGGAGGTATCCTCCAACAATGCATTCATAATGGATTTGGTGTTCATACTTTTAAAGAGGAACTATCTGGTCCAGGATTTGCAGAACGTTTTGTCAACTTAGTTCATCAAAAATTCATTACTTATAAATTAAATGCTATGGTCATTCACATGAATGACAATAAAACCATTGAATATGTCAGTCCAGATGAAGGATATGTCTTAATTAAAGCTGGGGCAATCATTTTAGCTATGGGTTGTCGTGAACGTACCCGTGGAGCAATCGCTGTTCCGGGCTATCGTCCTTCAGGTGTTTGGAGTGCAGGTACAGCACAACGCTACATTAATATGGAAGGGTTCATGGTAGGGAAGAAGATCTTTATTCTAGGTAGTGGTGACATTGGATTAATCATGGCTCGTCGCTTAACCCTTGAAGGTGCTGAAGTCAAAGGTGTAGCTGAAATTATGCCATATTCTAATGGACTACCTCGTAACATTAAACAATGTCTTGAAGATTTTGATATTCCGCTCTTTTTAAGCCACACCATCACTAAGATTGATGGATTGGATCGAGTGAGTGGGGTTACCATTGCGCAAGTTGATGAAAGAATGCAACCTATTGTTGGAACGGAGAAAACATTTGATGTTGATACGGTGTTATTCTCCATTGGTCTCATTACTGAGAATGCACTCAGTGAAGAAGCAAACATTGAAATGGATCCAAAAACTCGAGGACCTAAAGTGGACGAGTCTTATCAAACCTCTTTAGAAGGTGTGTTTGCGTGTGGTAATGTGCTGCATGTACATGATTTGGTTGATTTTGTGGCTGAAGAAGGTCGTAAGACGGGTATTGCGGCAGCTAAATACATTAATGATCAACTCAACACAGGAAATGTGATTCATACCGTTGCTAAAGAAGGGATTGGTTACATCGTTCCACAAATGATTCATCCTGTTAATTTAGATAAAACAATTGAATTGATGTTTAGAGTGCGTAAGCAATATAAGAATGTAGAGCTAGTTATTAAAAAAGATGACGAAGTTTTACGTGTGATTAAGAAGAAACACTTAGCTCCAGCTGAAATGGAGAAAGTGATCCTTAAAGCCTCTGATGTGG
>CAYSNT010000139.1:0-3138 GCA_964432505.1 uncultured Erysipelothrix sp. | reverse complement strand
ATTTGATGTTCACAACCTAGACATTTACATGACCATTCCATTGTTTTCCTCCTTATTGATGCTTAATTATAACAGATATACTCACTTTTTGAAAGAGTACATGTACACACCCCTCAAGCAATTTAATGTATTATGAGCGTTGAATGGCTTGAGAACTGACGATCAAACTCATTAAGTCTTTACGATGTGGAGCAATCTTTGCTTCACAATACATGGTATCCGATCCTTTAATGAGTTTAGTGATAACACAATCATTGCTTTCTTGAAATAACTGAGCCACTTGATCTTCATCACACTCCCCTTTGACCACAATGAATCCTTTAGTTTGACGCTCATCAATGAGTCTTACTAACTCCATGACACTTTGAGGATCTTTAGCACTGATGGTTAAGTGTGTTGTATCCAAATCATTCAAGTCATTCTTATTAAAGACAATCATCAGTTTATCTTCATCTAACGCTGGTGCATAACTAAGTATGGTTTCAAGTTGAGCTTGCATGTCACCACGTGATGCATCAATTAAAGCAATGACAGTGTCCGCATCATCCAATGATCGCATGGTTGTTTTAAACGATTCTACTAGTTCAGGAGGACAATCATGAATTAGCCCTACCGTATCTACCACTAAGAAAGGTGCATAAAAAGGGACCTCAATACGACGTGTTGCGGTATCAAGAGAAGAGAAAACTTGGTTTTTTGACTCAACCATCTTATTCGGTTTACCCGGTTTATTAAGAGTTAATAATGTATTTAACAGCGTCGATTTACCCGCATTGGTGTATCCTACCAAAGCAACGGTATACATGCTGTTTTTTTGTCTACGATCACTGATGAGTACGTTTTTTTTATGTTCTTTTTCAATTTTGTCTCGAACCTCTCCCATGCGTCGTTGTAAGTGACGGCGATCAATTTGAAGTTGTTGTTCACCCTGACCTCTATTTTTTCCACCACCACCTTCGCGGGAAAAACTTTCATAACTACCTGCAAGATTGGCATATTCCATTTGAAGTTTAAGTAGTTTTACTTGTAACATACTCAACGTTGATGAAGCACGTCTTTCAAAAATTGAAACCACCACTTCAAACTTATCCATGATTATTTGGTTGGGGAAATACTCCTGAAGTAAAATACGATCATTGGGTGATAATGTTTGAAGCGTGACAATATGAGTTACTCTCTCATCTAGCGCTTCTTTTATTTCTTTAAGTTTGCCTTGGCCTAAAAGACCTGGCTTGCGTGCCCGCATTTTTTGTGTCACCACAAAAGGTACCTCGATATCAATCGTGGCACATAAAGCTTTAAGCTCTTGTAAATGAAGATCTGTGTCTGGACTAAGATCTTGGGCTAAAATACATCCTATATGTTTCATGCGGATAGTGTACCATAAAATAAGTGAGAATGCTTATGATGTTTGGGACATGACTTGATATCTTTGTCATTTTCCTTTAGAGTAGTAGTATGCCAAGAACCGCAAGAACACAATCCAATGCATCAGTCTTATTTGTGACACAATCATCAATTCAACCTCTGTTTGAAGACAATGATGACCGTGATCATTTTTTAGCACTGCTTAATGTTGCCAAAAAGAAATTTAGGTTCGAGATTTTCGCCTATTGTTTGCTCAGCAACACCTCATTTGAGCTACTTGTGAGAACACCTCACATGAACATATCTAAAATCATGTCCTCACTACTTATCACTTATACCAGCTACAAGAAGCCACAAGGTAAGCTTTTTTCACAACGTTTTAAAAGTAAACCCATCTATTCCTTAGACCAACTTCAATCTGTTTTAAACTCTGTCAATAAACCAGCCCAATCCCCTTACAATTCTTATTGTGTCTATCATCAATTGATGAGTTCACCACTCAATCTACTTACTTATTTTAATGAAGATTGTTTTGAATGTGATGTTAAAGATGTGAATGAGCAACTTCAAGATTTCCTTAAAGATCATGAATGCAGTTTTGATGATGTCTTAAACAATAAGTCACTTCGTGATCAATGTGTCCTTAATCTGTATCAGACTACTTTATGTTCACTTAAAGAGATTGGAGAGTTGTTCTTAGGTTTAGATCAATCCACCATTTCAAAGATTATCAAAAAATCTTTGCAAGAGACTTGAAATTCAAGAAGTGTCCCCTTATAATAGATTCATGGAGGTTGTTATGAGTTTTTCATTTAACTTGAATACGATGGTCAATCAAACACAACTGAATGAATCCATTTTATATGATCATATAGTTTTGGGTGGTGGGCCAGCTGGATACAATGCAGCACTTTATGCTTATCGCAAAGGATTAAAGACAGCCATCCTTACAGAACGCTTGGGAGGGCAACTACTCAATACTTCTACTGTGGACAATTATTTAGGATTTATTGATGTGAGTGGTGAGGGTTTATCAGAAGCTTTTATAGCGCATCTGAAGCATTATGATATTCCAATTTTTGAAGAAATTTCCATTTCAAAAATAGAAAAGATCAATCATATATTTATCATTACCACATCACTTGACAAGAAGATTAGAGCTAAAACCATTTTACTTGCTACAGGTTCACATCCTCGCCGATTAGACATTCCTGGTGAAGCAGAGTTCAGTGATAAAGGGGTCGCTTATTGTGCCATTTGTGATGCTCCTCTCTTCAAAAACAAGACCGTCATTATTGCGGGAGGTGGCAACTCAGCTGTTGAAGCTTCATTGGATGTTGCCAAATGGGCAGCTCAAGTGATTGTCGTTCACCGCTCTGAATTTCGAGCTGATAAAGTGTTAGTGGATCAAATGATGGCTCATCCCCTTATAAAGGTTCACAAGCAAACACAAATTCTTGAAGTCTTAGGTGATACGCGCATGCGCTCAATTCGAGTGTTAGATAAATCATCCCAAGAGGAGCGAATCATTGAAGCTGATGGCTTGTTTGTTGAGATAGGAAACATTCCTAATTCATCATTGGTACAAGATTTAGTTTCATTATCTACAACACAGCATGTCATGGTGGATAACCACCAACACACATCCTTACCTGGTCTATTTGCGGCTGGTGATGTATGTGAAAGTCCCTACAAGCAGATTGTGATTGCGGTAGCTCAAGGAGCAACCGCTGCCTTAGCTGCATCCGAATACATTAACCAACAAGGAGA
>CAYSNT010000138.1:0-3166 GCA_964432505.1 uncultured Erysipelothrix sp. | reverse complement strand
AACCTTGCTTATACAAAGCATCCGCCATGGTTTTAAGTACATCCTCACTGTGTTGGGGAGTGAGATCTAAGAGAATTAGTGATTCATGCAGTAGTGTTGACATAATTTACTCCTTATTGGTTTGAAGATGGCACAAGTCATCATTGAGCTTCTGTGCCAAAGATAAGCTATCAGTAATCATCAGGTTATGATGCTCCCATGATTCATCTTCCAGATGATTCATCAGATTATGCATCAATTGAATATGAATGGATTCCTCTTCTTGAGTTGACGCGATAAGCATGAGTTGTTGGATGGATTCATTCATTGCCCAAATCATGGGTTGAGCTAGTCTCACCCAAAGGGTGACACTTTGATTCACATGCTTGGCTTCCCCATGAGGGATGGCTAAGGTTGAACTAATCAATGTTGGACCCAACTGCTCACGATCAAGGAGAGATTGAAGATAGTCTTCATTCACATAGCCTTCTTGAAGCAGTTGTTCTGCCATCAGATGAAGGAGTTCTTCTTTACTGCTCACGTCCACATCAATCCAAACATGATGGGGTAAGAAGCGCATGCCAGGTAGAGGTTGTTTCTTCACGTCCACTAAGGAATGCTTAATCATAGAGATATCATAATCACTTAAGAGAGGACTGATCACAATGGTCTTAATGGATGATTCAAGTGGAATGGTTGAGATAATCAAATCAATGTCTTTCTCTTTATAATAAGAAACATCAAATGAGGCAATCACATCCACAATCTGCAAGTTATTGAAGGTACGCTTCAGTTTTGAAACAATCAGCTGGGAAGTACCTAAACCACTCGCACACATCACTAAGGTGCGAATCATGGTCACATTGCGCTCCTTCGCTGCCGCAAAATGCAACACCAGATAAGCAATCTCATTGGGTGGAATATGAATGTGATACACTTCATTGAAAAGATGAGAGTGTTGTTCAACAGCACTGTAGATGCTTGAGTAATTAAACTTGATTTCTTCATACAATGGGTTTTGTAAGGATAATCCATACATTAAGCGATTAATAGTCGGCTTGAGATGAAGTAGTAAACTGTTGAATAAAGCTGCATCATTTTCTAAGAAGAGACCCATGGAAGATTGCACTTTACGAATAAAACGTGTGATGGTGTCTTCCAGCGCTTGGGTATCCGAAGAGATGGATAACTGTTTAAGTTGGAGTTCTTTGATGCGTTTAGCTCCAAGAAAATGCAAACACAAGTAGATGGTTTCAGATGAGGACAAGGTGACATCAAAGTGTCTTTCAATGCGTTGAGCAATCACTTTCGCAATGTCATATTCTTTTTGACTGGACAATGCACTAAATAAGTCGTCACTTAAGGTAACATCAAATCCTTGTTTTGCTCGCTGAATCGCAATCGCAATATGAACAATCAAATTCAATGAAGCTTCTGTTGAGAAGGTGTAACCCAGTTGATGTTGAGCTTCATTCACAATCATCTCAATGTCATTGAAATCCAAGTTAAGCACATCATTGAAACGTTCAATGAAGGTTTGCTTGCTTTTTTGACTACCATCCATGACATACTCAACTAAAGGTTCAAGTGGTCCAAAGTGAGCCATCACTTGACGTTGATGCGTTTCATCCCCCATGAGTTGTAACCCATGGGTCTTATCAAACACAATCTCACATTGAAAGGCTTTGAGCGATTCATTAAGTGTGGCGATGTCCGCATGGATGGTGGCTCGTGACACATAATAGTCGAGTTCTAAATCCTTCATGCGTTGTGATGATTTATTAAGCAGCAAGGATTGCAACAAGTGTTGGCGTCGTTGTTCAGGTGTATATGTGGAGTGGGGGGAAGGTTGTTTGAGGGTATTGAGTAGTTGTTGTTTATCAAAGAAATCTCCTTCAAGATAAACACCGACTCCGGGTTTACGAACTAATCTCACATGATGTTGTTCAATGAGGGGTTCAAGAAACACTAAATCATTACGAATGGTTTTCGTTGAAGTCTTACAGTGTTTTGCGATGGTTTCCACGCTCACAAAATCATTGGCTTGTAAGATGATTTTAACGACTTCCTCTTTACGATTCATGGCGCTCCTTTGAATGTACCAACCTTGATCACCTTCATTGTACCAAAGGTTTCCACAAGTTACCTAATGTGTGTGTCACATTTTTTTCCACATTGAAGATGAAAAGACCAACACCAAAAGAAAACGTGTCTTTCGACACGTTACTTTTGATTTAGAACTTCAATGATGGCTTTCACATAATACGGTAAATCCGCTGGTCGACGTCCTGACACTAAATGTCCATCCACCACCACAGGTTGATCCACCCATGTCGCTCCCGCATGCATGAGATCATGCTTGATGCCTGGCGTTGAGGTAACGGTTTTTCCCTTGAGGATATCTGCAGATGAACATACCCATCCCGCATGACAGATTTGACCAATCACACGTTGATGGGTTTCCATGAACTTCACAAAATCAAGGACTTGATCAAAGCGACGAAGTTGATCGGGTGCCCACCCTCCAGGAATCAATAAGGCATCGTAATTACGAATATCCACTTGATCAAAGGTGAGATCGGGTTGAATGGAAAGTCCATACTTACCATTCACTTTGTTGAGGGTTGCGGCAGCCACATGGATGGTGTACCCCTCTTCAGTGAGTCTTAAAATCGGATAATGGCATTCTAAATCATCGTAGTCTGCAGAAACAATCGTTAAGATACGTTTACTCATTGACATACCTCCTTAATGTTATTGTATCATAGCCTAAGTCGTCTCACATGTTAGTGTGCACCTAGACTCGAATATTATCATCTTAAATTGATTCAATCTTATCCTTTAGAAAATGGTAAAATAACACTGAGGTTATTATGAACATTCAATTAATCCATTTCCCAATGAAGTATGGTTGTAACACACCTGGAGCTGATGAAGCCAGTGAAGCACTTAACTCAAGTCAGTGGTGTGACCACCATCAAATTAAAACCCACTCTATTCCCATTACTCAAGTATCAGATTCCACCTTACCCAATGACAACACCATCATGAATGCTGCCAAGCTTCATCATGATGTGGTTTTATCCATCTTACAAAAAGGGGATTTTCCTTTGTCCTTTGGAGGGGATCACACCTGTGGAATTGGGGGATCTTGGGCGGCCATGCAGGCTTATCCAGAGGATGTGAC
>CAYSNT010000137.1:0-3194 GCA_964432505.1 uncultured Erysipelothrix sp. | reverse complement strand
ACGCTTCTCCCCCATTAAGGGATAAAGCATAGATGATGGAGGTGAAGGGTGATGTTTTCTCATCCCGCTTAGATTGAAAAATCAGGGTATGATCATCCTTCCATGCTACATTGGATTCTTTCTTTAAGTACGTCATTTGCTTGTGTCCATGCTCGTTGTACAGCATAATCACACTTTCATACTTGTCTTCCTCTAAATTGACCCCGCTTTTAACATAAGCCACTTGGGTGAAGGAAGGATTCGCTTTGAGTGATGATAAAAAAGTAAACGTTGAAAAGGTTTCTGGTTTCATGAGTCTCTCCTTAACATTCATTATAGCACTGCACTTGTGAAAAAATGTGATGGAATAAAAAAAGACATAGATTTAATCTATGCCTTTCTCATTTTAATGAGTAACATGATTCCAATTCCTATGAGCATTCCACCAACACCACTCAAAATCAACCAAATCAAAGATCCATTGGCTTGATGAAGGGTGGCAGGTGTAATAAACAAGACTTGTGTTAGATCAACACCTTCAATGATACCATCTTGATTTGCTAGTCTAAGTGGAGTAGATGGATCATTCACATCGTAAATGTTGAGTGATAAAGACTGAAGTGAAGGATGGATATACCACGCTCCACTCACACCTGATGGCAGTGGTTCACTTAACCCAACAAACTGCCCTTGAGCATAGTTGAATCGTTGATATAATGTTTCACTGATAGATACAAAGAAAAGTTGAATGTCTTCAGTAAAGACTTGTTGTGGGGTCAGTAAGATTGATGTTGCTTCATTTTGGATGAGTAGTTTCTTATTCAGTCTGAATGCTTGGGTTAATACGTCAGCAAAAACAACTTCCCCTTCTTGAATGTTGATCCCTAAGATTGGAATTGAAATGTTTTCTAATGATTTTAGTGCTTGTTCTTGAGAAACAAAGAACACGTCATCTGAGCGTTCAACAACCAGTGTAATGATACGCACATTACCATTTTCAGCAACCACTTTGACTTCAATCGTATTGATACCAACACTTAAATTGACACTACTTGGATACTCTAGGGTCATGGTAGGATCACTTGTGCTGACCACTAATGTGCTTTGATTCACATCATTGCGAACCACACAGGAGTAGTCATCCACTCGATTAGAAAAAGAAAGTTCACATGCGCTGAAGGTTAAGGTGTCAATATCCGTATTACTTGACACAAAGATAGGATTGCCTAATTCATCCTTACGTCTGACATTGATTGAATACGTTCTTCGAGATCCATCTTCAGCACTCACAACCACATTAATTGGATTCTCATATACATTTAAGTTAAAGGTTCCTAACCCACTGACACGTGCTTTAGCATCTTCCACTTGTCCTGATATAGTAATGGAAGAAACACTGTTTTCAACATCCACGGTATAACTGGTCACTGTTTTTGAGAAGTTAAGCTGACCACTGCTGACATTCAAAGAAGAAAGGTAGTTGTTGGAAGATTTGGCAGGAGTCATGGCTACGGTCGTCTCCGCATTATTAGCACTGAAATCTTGCGTACCATTGGAACCACTGACTGATGTAAATCGTATGGTGGTGTTGTCATTCACATTGAAGGTCGAGCGTGCTCTAAAACGAACTTGAGCAGCTGTAAAACTACCACTTCGTGGGGTTTTGAAATTGACCACCAGTCGTGATCCTATCGCAACATCAAATCCATTGTACGTAAACTCATTATCAAGCAGTTGAAGTTTGGAGGTGTCATAAGTGAAGTTACCTTCAATTGCCACCAGATTATTCACATTGGAAACATTAACATTCAGTGTGAACTCTTGATTGGGTTGAATGGTGATGGGACTTGGTCTTAGCGACGTGCTAAAATTGCTCGCTTGGATTGGCGAAATGTTCAATAACAATAATAGTAGCAGTAATAGTTTTCTCATGAATACAATTTATCATTAATTCACTGTTTAATCAAACACAATGGACATGCATAAATTGAGATTTGATCACTTCTTCGCTATAATGATGTCATGAAACATTGGACTCGCAGTCTTACCTTGCTTATCACCTTTTTAGGTCTTTCTTTTTCAAGGATCAGCGCAACCTCTCCTTCTGATTTTGTGCAGTCTTTTTTAGATCAACCCAATCCTGATTTGATTGTGTTAATGCGACGTCCAACTCAACTGCAACACACCAATCCTTTGTTTAATTTATCCTCTCATACTCAAATCCAAGGATTTGAATCTTCAATCATCAATGAAGAGTTTAAAGACGAGCCCTATATTCTGCATCTTCAAAGCCCAACACATGAATCTACCCTACGTGCTTTAAAAACGCTTCAATCTGATGCTCGTGTTTTAGCGATTGAAGTGGATGAGTTAAGAACTCCGACTAAAACATACAATGATCCAGGAAGAATTAATCAGTGGTACCTTAATGATTTATCCTTGTCTTCAGCTCATGATAATCTTGAATTGTTTAATCTTCCCTATGGAGGACTCAGTGATATTGTGGTGGCAGTGATTGATACTGGATTGAGTGCTAATCATCCTGAATTTAATGATCGCTTATGGACCAACACATTGGAAATCCCTAATGATGGAATTGATAATGATCTTAATGGCATTATTGATGACATCAATGGCATTAACAGTGATACCATGACCAATGATTTTGATGATAAAGAAGGCCACGGCACTCATGTTAGTGGCATCATTGGAGCTGCCACTAACAACCAATTAGGTATGGTTAGTATTGCTCCTAATGTATCCATTATGCCCATCAAGGCTTCACGATTCTTTCCAAGTGAAAATCAAGAACTGCTTCCAAGCAGTGCCATCTACAATGGTTTAATGTATGCTTATCAACATGGTGCTCATATTGTGAACATGTCTTTTGGCAGTAAAGTGTATTTGGAGAGTGAAGAATCACTCATGAGAAGTTTATCTCAACACATGATTCTTGTCGCTGCAGCTGGCAACAATGGCAAGGCCATCACGACTGAAGCGTATTATCCTGCAGCCTATGATGGTGTGGTTGGTGTTATGGCGTACAAACAACTGCCTAATCTTAATGGTTCTATTTTGGCTAACTTCTCTAATTATGATAATGAATCTGATCCTATTCGAAACTATGATATCATGGCCCCTGGTCAAGGTATTTACTCCACCCATTTGAACCAAGGCTATGAGAACATGAATGGCACAAGCATGGCGGCTCCAAT
>CAYSNT010000136.1:0-3252 GCA_964432505.1 uncultured Erysipelothrix sp. | reverse complement strand
GAGCAGTCTGGTAGCTCGTCGGGCTCATAACCCGGAGGTCGTAGGTTCAAATCCTCCCCCCGCAACCAAATGGTCCAGTGGTGTAGCGGTTAACATGCCTCCCTGTCACGGAGGAGATCGCGGGTTCGATCCCCGTCTGGACCGCCATTTCTTTGCAGGTGTAGTTCAGTGGTAGAACACGACCTTGCCAAGGTTGAAGCGGGGGTTCAATTCCCCTCACCTGCTCCAGAATCAATTTGAGTCCTTAAGGGGCTTTTTTTGTGGCTTAAGGAATACATTGATTTTCTCTTGTTTAGATTCAAATCCAGTGATAGACTGAGTTTAAATAAAAGAAGGTGTAATAATGAAATCAAAAAAAAGTTATGTCATAGTCATGTTAATGATGTTTATCATTGGATGTTCACCTTATCAGCAGTTTAATCCTTTTAACTCATATTCAAAAGTCACGTCCATATCTGTATCTGAATACAAACCATTGTATTCAAGCACATTGCCTGATTTAGTCAATACTGTGACATCATCACAAGATGTGAAGGAAATGGTGTCTATTATTAATCGCGCTTATGATAAGAATGAAACCATGAGCAACAATGACATCTTTTCAAATCCAAACTTGTTTGATTTTCAGTTGGGTTTTAAGGGAGATAATCTACCCTTAACACAGCTCTTTGTTAAGATTAAGGATAATCAGATCATGATTACCTCTCTTATTTTCACGAGTGAAGATGAAACACAATTAAAAGTGTATGAACTTCAAGAGCAAGATATAGAAAAGTTTAAAGAATATCTTAAATAAATCGAGTAAGCTCATCTGTGGTATCCATATTAGCATACTTGATGAGCTATTTAGTCTCAATTTCTCGAGTTTGAATGACCCACCATGTTCTTTCCACACTCTTCACATCCTTAACCCATAAGGTAAGTTTAATTTGATGATTCCACTGGGCTTAATGGATAAAGAGGGTTGTATTTTAAACCTTTTTTCTTTATGATACCTTAGTGAAGGTAAACTACTATGAATATTCTTATCCAAAACAATATATCTCTAAAACGATTCAATACATTACGCTTAGATTCCACATGCGATTATGCGATTACACCACTTAACATACAAGGCGTCATTGAAGCCATCCAACTGACACAAGACAAACGTCGAGTGATTTTAGGCAATGGTTCCAATGTTCTTTTAACACAAGAACATTATGATGATTCAACCGCTTTTATTCTTATGCATCGATTGGATGATCTTGATATTCAAGACAACGAAATTGTGGTAGAAGCAGGAAGAACACTGCATGATTTAGCGTGGTTCACCATGGACAATGAAGTGGATGGCTATGCTTTTTGTGAAGATATTCCAGGCACTGTAGGTGGAGCTTTACTCATGAATGCAGGTCAATGGGAATACACCATTTCCCAATATGTCAATTGGGTTGAAGTGGTGCATTGTGATGATGCACGTCTTGAGCGCATTTATCCACAAGAAGGTTTCTTTGGGTATCGTCATTCTGGATTTAACACCATGAATGCGATCATTGTTCGCTCAGGGTTATCCATTACCCATGGTAACTACAATGACATCTTTGAAAAGATTATGTACTACAAACGTGAACGTTACATGAAACAACCTCGTAACTATCCTAATGCGGGAAGTGTGTTTAAACGCCCTTACAAGAATGGTGAATCCTTGTATGTGTGGAAACTCTTTGATGCGACATCACTTCGTGGTCATCAAATTGGAGGAGCACAAATTTCAGAAAAACATCCAGGGTTTATTGTGAATGTGGACAATGCCACTTCCACGGATTGTGTCAACTTGATTAAAGAGGCCCAAAAACGGGTTAAAGAAGCATTTGATGTTGATTTAGAACTTGAATGGAGAATCATCTAACTGTCTTAGGACAGTTTTCTTTTGGGCACAACACAGCACTCTTAATCTAAGTTATGTTAGGATATGTTTAAGCAACTTAAGTAAGAATGGGTTGATTTCATGAAATTAAACATGTTTCAAAACAAAGAATGGAGAAAACGTATGCTAGTGACCTTTTTAGTGGCTTTTGCGGTTTTTATGATCATTGATTTGATTTGGTTGGGTGTCATTGCTGCTCCTTTTTATCGCAATCAGATTGGCTTTTTGATGGCAAAGAAAGTGAACTGGGGTGCAGCTGTCTTATTTTATCTTATCTTTATTGCGGGGATGGTCATCTTTGTCATCGAACCAGCATTGCAAGCTCAATCCTTCACCTCGGCTTTAGTGATGGGGGCTTTGTTTGGTTTAGTCACCTATGCTACCTATGATTTAACTAATTTGGCCACTCTAGAAGGATGGCCACTCACCTTAGTAATCGTGGATATCGTGTGGGGAATGTCTTTGAGTATCCTTGTCAGTAGCATCACTTATCTGATCATCAACGCCTTCTTCTAGAAGGCTTTTCTCATGGTCAAAAGTGAGAAAATGCGATACAATAACAAGCGAGGTAAACTTATGAGAATGAATGATATTGGTGTCATCGGCATGGCCGTGATGGGTAAAAACTTAGCATTAAATTTTGCGGATCAAGGCTTTAAAGTGGCCATTTATAATCGTACAACGCAAGTGAGTCGTGATGTGGTGAATGAAAACCCACACCAAGATCTTTCGCTTCATGAAACATTAGAAGGATTTGTACAGTCACTGATTCAACCGCGTAAAATATTGATCATGGTGCAAGCAGGCAGTGCGGTTGATAAAGTGATTGATCAACTGCTCCCACTTCTAAGTGTTGGAGATATTGTGATGGATGGAGGTAACTCCTTTTATCTGGACACTCAAACCCGTTATGAAAGACTTAAACCTTTAGGATTTCATTTCTTAGGTGTGGGTGTTTCTGGTGGAGAAGAGGGAGCTCGTTTTGGTCCCGCAATCATGCCTTCAGGAGATAAAGCAGCGTATGATTTAGTGCAACCTTACCTTGATAAGATCGCTGCGGTAGCCTATGGTGAAGCATGTGCATCTTATGTTGGTAAAGATGGTTCAGGTCATTTTGTCAAGATGGTGCATAATGGAATTGAATATGGTGACATGCAACTGATTGCGGAAGCGTTTACCATCCTCAAACAGGGATTTAATGCTTCTATCCCAACCATGCAATCCATTTTTAAAACATGGAATGAAAAAGATTTATCATCCTACTTAATTGAAATCACAGCTCAAATCTTAAGTGTTAAAGATCAACACAGTGATCATTATTTAGTTGAGATGATTGAAGATGT
>CAYSNT010000135.1:0-3269 GCA_964432505.1 uncultured Erysipelothrix sp. | reverse complement strand
TGCTAAGTGATGTCTTGTCAATCTTGAAGGCATTAAAAAAGCCCTTAACGGGCTTGTGTTCGAAGTGGTAAAACTTCATTATTATCAGAGACAATACCAAACTCAATTTTCTTATCGATTTCTTCATTTCCTTCAAACACGATTAAGTTTGAAGAAATATACGTGGTTTGTCTACGCTCACCATCAACGATAACGACATGGGATGGTAAGAAGTGTTCTCCATTGAGGATGATGTATTCTGATGTGCTTTGAATCTCCAATATGCGTGGTTGAGTTAATCCTAATTGAAAGTAAGAAGGTAGATTGACGTCATCCATGCTTACTTGATTACCCATAACCCAATCATAATGAATCCAAGCCATTAAATTTTTATTGGTAGAATCAATTTGCTGAAGTGTATGAATGGTGGTACCTGAATGATGAATCATGGATAACGCTTTAGCTCCAAGTTGAGGAAGATCTAAATCTTCATCAGAAACTTCCATTTCAAAATTAGATAGAATCACGTAATCACTCAAATACGTTTGAATAGAATCGAGTCCGAAATCTATCCCTGGCAAATGATCTCCATACAGAACAAGTAAAATAGGCTCTTCACTTGATTTCACCCAAGTAACGAGCGATTCAATCATTTGATCCATTTCATTGATTTGATTAAGATAATAGTTAATGTTATTGAATGAATGTTCATCCGTTGGTGTAATATACTCAATCATAGAAGGATCAAGTGGGTCATGCGGGTATTCCCCATGACCTTGCACTGAGACACCAAAGATGAAGTCTTTGCTTGATGAACTTAGCATTGCTTGTTGGATGTAAGGGATAAGATGTTTATCTTTTGCCCATCCCATTGGTGTTGTGGTCAAGTCTTGCATGGTTTCTGAGCTTACAAAAGTATTAAATCCTAGATATTGATAAACCACTTGTCTACGATAGAAGTTAGCAACATGATTATGCAATGCGGTAGTAGTATAGTTAAGGCCATTGAAATAAGAGACTAAAGAAGGCAGAGATTGTTCTCTTAGTACTGTTTTATATGGATATTCTCCAGTACCAAAGTAACTTAAATCCATGGATGTTAAAAACTCAAATTCACTGTTGGCTGTTCCACCACCAATGGTTGGTACAGACAATACCCCTGATGTATATTGATCCTTAAGTGAAGAGAAGAAAGGGATTGGGTTTGATGTTAGGTTTAATCCAATTCTGTTAACATCAAAGAAGGATTCTAATTGAATCGCAATGAAGTTCACATCTTCAGCCTTTGATGAATCAAACTTCAACTCATTAAGTCGTTTTAGTAATAATTCTTCATCAAAATCAGAAGGCCTCTTAACCCCTTTAGAAATCACACTTTGTACAAATGAATAGGCAAATCCAAATTCATCGTAGGTGTTCTTCAGGTTACCATCTGTTTCTTCAAAACGAGCAATTGAAGAGGATAGATTAGGGAGTGTAAAAACCAATCCACCTATAACTCCTAAGTGGATGAAACCATATTTAAATAATCGTTTTTGCTTGGTAGACTTAAAGAACATTACTGCTAAGGTTAATATTAACATCACACTAGCACTTATAACCAAAAGTATTTGAGTAGCACTTAGATACAAAGGCATAATGGTTGGAATATTAGTTATGAATTGTGTGTCATCCAAAGTAAATGGGGTCATTCTAAAACTACGAATCACCATATTGATTACAGCTAATGAGGTCCATACCCCCGTAACAAGATAAAAAGTGTATTTTTGACGTCGCGTAAAAAACACTAAAGTAAAGGACAACGCCACCAAACAAGCATTGTAAAAGAAGACTAATGGATAAGTCATTAAAAACTCAAACAAACCTGAAATAGAGCGACGATTAAGAAGTTCAATCAAAAGGACGAGTCCTAAAGACGTCATCATCATACTCAGTAAGGAGCGCACACGTTGTGGTGAATTGAGGTGTTTCATAATGAAGCATATTAGCACTATTGTTGTGAATTTGCAAACAATATCTTATAGAATGCATTTCTTTCACACTAAGTTACATAATTGTCATTCAAAATAAAACAACCTCGTTTTTTGAGGTTGTTTGACTCTTATAATACTAAAGATGATTGAATGCTTACTGCTCTTAATCCTGCATGGGCAGTTAAGGTTGCTGGAAGTTGGATCACATCGACATCAACTGGTCCAAAACGTTCAATCAAAGCTGCTTTTAAGCGCTCTGCAATGTCAACGGCTTCACATTCACAAATCACAAACTTAGTGACCCCTACCGCAACACCTTTTTCCGCAAAGTCATCAATCACCATTTTGAAGACTCCTGCTTCTGTATGAGAGGTCCCTGCTTTATCAAAAGATTTGCCTTTGTTTCTTAATACCGCTAAGGTTCTTAGTTTCAGTAAGGTAGCTACTGTCTTAAGGGTTGGTGAAACACGTCCCCCACGAACAAGTTGGTCAAGGTTTTCAGGAATGAGGAACGCTTGTGTCATATCAATGACGGTTTGAGCCATCGCAAGGATCTCTTCTTTGCTTTTACCTTCTTTAACCATGCTTGCTGCTTTAAAAGTAATGTCACGAAGTGAACCTGCTAAAGTGAAAGTATCCACAATGGTGACATTATCCATGTCATTGTCCATCTTAGCTAAGTTATAACCTTGGAATGTTCCTGATAAATAGGAAGACAATGAGAAGATGATAATATCATCCCATCCTTCTGATTTCCATTTCACCATAAGATCATTCACATAACCTAAGTTAGGTTGTGATGTCTTCGGTGCTGCTTTTTGTTTAAGCTTCTCTATTAACTCTGCACCAGACATATCAAGTTGATCACGATAGACTTTTCCTTCTAATTCAACAGATAATGGGACTATTTCAATTCCGTGTTGTTTTGCGACATCTAAATCAATGGATGCGGATGAATCTGTCACAATTAAAATTTTTGGCATAATTCTCCTCCTATAAGGGTATGGAGTCATTATAGATTTTGAAGGTTTGATTGTCAAACTTAATGTATTATTCTTAAAGCCTTTTCACCGTATTTTCATTCTAAAGCACATCTATCCTCATATTTACTTCATTATATGAAATCTTTATCATCATGCTTTGGTATACTTAGGCTATGAATAAGATTAGAAAGCAAGCTACTTCATCTCAAATCATCAAGAAATCTACCTTCATTGGTTGGGTTTCTTCCTGCAGCAGTAAAGAAGAATGCAAAGAGATGGTTCATTCCTTATGGCAACAACATCCCAAAGCCACCCACATCTGTGTTGCCTATGT
>CAYSNT010000134.1:0-3307 GCA_964432505.1 uncultured Erysipelothrix sp. | reverse complement strand
GGTTTAGATGATAATCGTACTCTTCCAGAGGATACCCTCACAAGACTACCATCAAATTCATTGGCGTATTCACCATCATTCAAATCCACCTTCACATCATCTTGAACTTGACCGACATTGCATAACGCAACTAAGACTTCACGATCTTTCTTATACGTGATGTGGAAGATATCTAACCCTGTGTCTTCTAAGACATAGGTGGTGTATTCTGAAAAAATGGGGCGTTTCTTTAGCTCAATGAGGCGGGTTAACTCTTTTACCCACTCATCATTTGTTTGATGCCAAGGAATAGGATCTTTATCAAAGAGGTTAGGCAAGATGTCTGTTAAGGTTTCAATCCCATTAAAGAGAAATCCCATACCTTTTAAAGTCATGATGGCCGCAACCCAGTTTTTTGTCTTTTCCACACTGCCAGTTCGTTTCATGAGTCGAGGGACATCATGATTTTCATAAGCACGGGCTTTAAGATAATTCGCTGGATAAATGACTTCTTGAAGATTAAGTTGTTCAATGAACGCACTTAATGGTTTCTTACCTTCCCAATACGCTTCTGCTTCATGAATGATGTCGTAATCATACAAAACATCAAACACTTGATACATTTCCGCATCACTGTGACATAAGAATCCTTCATCTCTCATGACTTTAAGAAAGGAGCGATGCACGGATTCAGAAAACCAAATGAAATCAGGTTTTAGTCCATTGATAATGCGACGAGCATCTTTCCAAAACTCAATCGGCACAAAAGGAGCAACATCACAACGGAACCCATCAAAACCAAAGACAGCCCATCCTTTGAGAATGTCAATCATCTCTTCCCAAAGTGGTTTGTAGTTGTAGTTAAGATCACAGATGTCTGACCAGTCTCCGACTTTGTTCGCAAACTGACCATCACGATAATAGTAATAATCAGGATATTGTTTCATCCAAGGATTGTCACGGGACGTATGATTAAACACAATGTCCATCATGACTTTGAGTCCTAAGGAGTGAGCCTTATCAATGAGCGCTTTCAAATCATCTTTTGTTCCTAATTCAGGATTCACCTTACGGAAATCTTGAATGGAATAAGGACTTCCTAAATCTCCTTTACGTGCCACCACCCCAATCGGATGAATTGGTAGTAAATAGACGATATCCACCCCTAAGGAGGCGATTCGTTCTAAGTCTTGAGTCACACCATTTAAAGTGCCCTCTTGACTGTAGTTACGAGGATAAACTTGATAAATCGTTTGATGTGAAAGTGATTTTTTTGTCTCGACTGCCATTACTTCGTAATCACCCAAGATGTTTCTTTGTCAAAGAAATGAAGCTTAGTCATTTCCATCGCAAGAGGGATAACGGTATGAGCTTTCACATCAACACGTGCTGAAACCTTAGCTAAAATCTTTTGACCTGCAAACTGTCCATGAAGAATGAATTCATGACCAAGAAGTTCCGCCACTTCAACTTCAAAGTTAAATGGTGTTTCTGGGAAAGTTTGCGCTACGATGCCTTCGTAATGAATGTCTTCAGGACGAATGCCTAAGACCACTTCTTTACCATCATAGGATTTAAGATCTGAATGATACATCTCTGGCACCCCAAAGGATTTGCCATTGACTTCAAAACGACCTTGTTTGTAGACACCGTGAATGAAGTTCATGGCTGGAGCACCAATGAAATTAGCCACAAACATGTTAACTGGTTTATTGTACACTTCTTTTGGTGACCCAATTTGTTGGATATAGCCATCTTTCATGATGACGATACGATCCGCCATGGTCATCGCTTCAGTTTGGTCATGGGTAACATAAATGGTGGTTGCGCCAATGCGCTCATGAAGTTTAATGATTTCAGAACGCATGTTGACGCGTAGTTTCGCATCAAGGTTGGATAAAGGCTCATCCATGAGGAACACTTTCGCATTACGAACAATCGCACGACCTAACGCAACACGTTGACGTTGACCCCCAGATAATGCTTTTGGTTTACGATCCAAATAGTTTTCAATTTCAAGAATCTTCGCAGCATCTTTAACACGCTTGTCGATTTCTTGTTTAGGCATTTTACGAAGCTTTAATCCAAAAGCCATGTTGTCATACACAGACATGTGTGGATAAAGCGCATAGGATTGGAACACCATTGCGATGTCACGATCTTTAGGCTGAACGTTGTTCATGCGTTTGCCATCAATCTCTAAATCTCCACTGGTGATTTCTTCAAGACCAGCCACCATACGAAGGGTTGTGGATTTACCACATCCTGATGGACCAACTAAAACGATAAACTCTTTATCACTGATTTCAAGATTGAAATCAAACACCGCTTGGACGTTGTTGTCGTAGATCTTATTGATATTCTTTAATGATAGATTTGCCATAAGTAATCTCCTTTGAATCTATTATAACGCTTACACAAGTCACATTTTTGTGCATTGTGCACAAAAAAAGATAACCGTTAGGTTATCTTAGTTGTTCATAAGCAAAATACAAGGTTAAGAGGAGTCCATAAGGATGAATTCTCACATCAATACCACTGTGTTCAATGACTTTATTCAAGCGATAATTGAAGGTATTGCGATGCACATACAAGGCTTCAGACGCCAGTATCGCATTACCATGATAATCCAGATACGTCTTCAGTGTTAAACGATCATCATGATCTAAAGCATCCATCTTCAGTTTCAAGGCATCAATAAGATGATGTTGTGAATGTTTAAGTTCATGTAGAAACAACTGATACAAATGCACCCATTGATGATCATACACTTCACCTGCACTCATGACTCCTGCCTTCAGCACTGCATCATAAGCATACCCAATGACCATTCTTAAGTGTAGTCCTTGGCTTTGTAACGTCGCAAACAAGGAAGTGAGTAAATCGAGTGCACTGATGTCCGCAATCACACACAAATGATGAGCATCCAAACGATCACACACATCCTCATCAAAGAGGGTGTATGTCGCTTTGATCATCTCATCTAAGTGATGAGAATAAGGAGAACTCACCCAAGCGCACATCATGGTTGAACACGTCCAATCACATACCCACGAGCACCTAGTCTAAAGGTTCCATCTTCATTGTAGGTAAAATCTCCATATGAAGAAACGATGTCAATGTTACTTAAACGACCTTCACGGTCTTCTCCACTGATAGGACCATTATAAACGTTAACTAAAACCACCATTTGTTCATCATCACTGGTGCGGGAGTAAGCCACTAGTGAGGAGTTAAAGACACTGAACACTTCAGTGCTTCCATGACGAAGCGCACTGGAGTTGTGTCTTAAGTTGATTAAACGACGATAATGATTGAGTAGACTGTT
>CAYSNT010000133.1:0-3344 GCA_964432505.1 uncultured Erysipelothrix sp. | reverse complement strand
TTGTAGCCAATCCCTCTCACCGTCAACACTTCAAAATCAGGACTGTTGACTTTCTCACGAATGGATTTAATGTGAGTATCCACAGTACGATCAAAGGATTCACTTTCTTCTCCCCAGATCGCATCCAGAAGTTGTTGGCGAGTGAAGATGATGTTGGGATGTTTTAGTAAATGAAATAATAGATGGAACTCTTTCTTGCTTAAGGGTACTGGTTGCTCATTCACACGACACAACAGTTGTGTCTCATCAAGAAAACTATGAGGAAAAAGAAGCTGATGTCTTAAATCAATAAGGGAACGCTTCATTAATGCTTGAATGCGATATCCCAATTCTTTAAAGTGATAAGGTTTCACCATGTAATCATCAGCTCCAAGTTCAAACGCTTTGGCTTTATCTTCTAATGATCCTAACGCTGTGGACATGATGATGAATGGTTTAGGATTAAGATAGCGCAAACTCATGAGTAAAGCCACCCCATCCATTTCTGGCATCATCATGTCTACAATCATGCCATGAATGGTCGAGTTCTTTAAGATTTCAAGTGCTTCTAAACCATGATGAGCAATAACACTCTCTAACTCCATGCTTTTAAGAAAAGCAGCTAACGATTCAGCTAAAGTGAGATCATCTTCCACAATAAGAATCATACGTTCCTCCTTATTCAGTCCGTAAAGCAACGACAGGATCTTGTTTAGCAGCTAACTGACTAGGAAACAATCCCGCAATGAGGGTTAATCCCGCACTTAATCCGATTAATAGCATAGCATTCATCAAGGATAAGGATGAGAAAGAAGCCACACCCAATAAGGACTCAATCAATGCATCCACCCCAATCAGTAAACCATAACTTAAACCAATACCAAGCATCCCTGCAAATAATCCAATGATTAACGCTTCCGCATTAAAGATGCGAGCAATGTCTTTCTTACGTGCTCCCAGTGAGCGCATGATCCCAATTTCCTTGGTTCTTTCAATCACACTCACATAGGTGATGATGCCAATCATGATGGAAGAAACCACCAATGAGATGGCCGCAAAGGCAGAAAGAATAAGTGTAATGGTACTGATGAGTGAAGAGATGGTTGATGATAAGGTTTGGGCAATATCGGTCACAATGAGTTGTTGATCCTCTTCTACTCCTTCATTATAGGTAGTAAAGGCTTCTTTAATCAATGTCTTCGAATTAAAGTCTTTAGGATAAATCAAGACTGATTGTGGTGTTAGGTCAGCTCCAATGGTTTTTAAAGCTGATTCATACGTATTAAAGGAATTAAACGGCAATCCAGTAAGCACATTGGTTTCTTCATTGCTTAGTTGAAGTTGAGCAACTGAAGAGTTTTGTGCCTGAGTAAAATACGTTTCATTGAAGCTAGGCAGTGTTCCTATTCCTACACTAAGAAAGGATGAACCCGCTTCTTCTTTCAGCCTAACCACCCCTACAATGGTTAATGATTGATTTCGATCATCATTGAACACAGCTTCACTCAACACTTGTGTGCTAACTTTCCCTTCACTCACATCATACAAGACATCATGCGCAATAAAGGTATACGAATGATTGAGAAGTTCAGAGAAGTCAAACGGATTGGACAATGATAAATGCAAAGCATTCACAACTTCTTGATCAAGAGTGGAATCATCATCAATCACAAACAAAGCTTCATTGCTTTGGGTTGGATACTCACCCGCGACTAAATCATACAACGACAAGACAAATGATGCATCTTGAGGGAGTTCAAAAAACAGTGAGGTGTTGGAGGCAAGTGGACCCATTCCTGAACGCAGTATGGTATTCACCATGGTTGGAGTTGAATTCACTAAGGTGGCAACATTCAGTTGAATGTTACGTTGAAATGTCATGGAATTGACCCAAGAAGGATCAATGGATTGAATCATCTCAATGGCTTTGTCATCAAATACATTGACATGGGAAACGTTCTCACTGTTCGCATCCACCACACTGCCTTGCGTCGCATTGGATGTTTCAGTGGGTTGAAACACTTGAGCAGGACGTTGGGAAAGATCATTGAGGACCACATTTTGATTCAGTTGTAATGGAAAGCCTGCTAAGGTTTCACTTTCAATGCGTGAAACATAGCTTTCCATTCCTGAAGATAACGCTAACACTAAAGCAATCCCAATGATACCAATGGAACCTGCGAATGAAGTAATGAGCGTTCTGCCTTTCTTGGTTTTCAAGTTCTTAAATGAAGAAGACAAAGCCGTCATAAATGACATGGAAACGTTTCTGAATGTGCGAGAAACAGGTCTAGGCTCAAAGGCATAAGGATGAGAGTCATCAATCACTTCCCCATCCTTCAATTGAATGATGCGTGATGAATACAACTGAGCCAATTCAGGATTATGCGTCACCATGATCACCAAACGTTTGGCTGATAATGATTGAATTAAGTCCATGATTGAGGTCGAGGTTTGAGTGTCGAGTGCTCCTGTTGGCTCATCGGCTAATAATATCTTAGGATCATTGACCAAGGCACGGGCAATCGCAACACGTTGCATTTGTCCTCCAGAAAGCTGATTGGGTTTTTTATGGAGTTGATCAGCCAATCCAACCTCGTTTAGTACTTGGGTTGCTTTGATAAGACGCTCTTTCTTACTTACGCCACTTAAGGTCAATGCCATCGCCACATTGTCTAAGACACTTAAATGAGCAATGAGATTATAGGATTGGAAGACAAAACCTACCGCATCATTACGATACTTGTCCCAATCTGCATCTTTGTAATGTTGAGTTGAGACTCCATCAATGATGAGATCTCCACTGTCCATGTGATCAAGACCTCCAATAAGATTAAGTAAGGTGGTTTTACCACATCCAGATGGACCTAAAATAGAAACAAACTCATGTTCCCTGAAATTAAGATGAATGCCTTTGAGGGCAGGGACGTGAATGTCACCAAGCTTATAAGACTTTTTAATGTTTTTTAATGCTAACATGGGATTCTCCATTTAATAAAACATGCCTAGCATAAAATAAGATTGTGAAGTGAATATGAAGTCAAAGAAAAATCACCTTGATTTTGATCAAGGTGAATCACTACTTCTTTTTTTCTAAGCACTTCTCACTGTGAACTCACATCAATCGTAACAAGCTTTAAATCCAATGCTTTTAAAAGCTTGAGTAAAGTCGAAAGATTAGGATACACCTGAGCTGTTTCTATCTTACTAATTTCACTTTGTTTTATTCCCGTGAGTTTCATAAGATCGGTTTGCTTGAGATTGTATTTCTTTCGTGCGTTAATGATCGCATTAGCAATTTCAATTTTTGCCATCTCAAACTCGTAAGCTTTTACAAATTCAGGATCTTTCATATCTTCTTGTAT
>CAYSNT010000132.1:0-3356 GCA_964432505.1 uncultured Erysipelothrix sp. | reverse complement strand
CTGGCATAATCTTGCCCCTTTCTTTAAGTAGCTCATAAAACATTTATGATTTCTAACTAAATCATAAGGTTTATTTGCTGTTATGAGAAACCCATAAAGTTGGCAAGGTGTTAGTAAAGATTGCAATAAATGTTGAAAGATTTCAAAAGATTTCTATACATTTACCCGGTTTTACCCGGTTAGTCTCTATAAACACAAAAAAAGTGCCTTTATAGACACTGATTTAAATCATGGTGCGGATGAAGGGACTCGAACCCCCATGCCGTAAGGCGCTAGATCCTAAGTCTAGTGCGTCTGCCAATTTCGCCACATCCGCGTGTGCCTTATTATTATAGCACAATCAATTTCGATTTCAATCACTATTTAACAAATCCATGATAACTTCACATACACTATCACAGATCTTAAACGCTTCTTTGAGTAGCTTCTCTTCTCCACTGGAAATCCCATATCCCGCAAACATACGTGTCATTGGAATATCATTGAATGAATCTCCTACCGTATGTACGACCTCATGCAAATCAAGAGCTTTCACAACCGAAACAATTCCACTGGCCTTAGACGTGTTAGGAGAAAGAATGTCATTGTATTCATGAAAGGAATATGCTTTTAGTTGATCTGGATAGGTTTGATTAATGTAAGCAGCATGTTTAATGGCAGAGGCTTCATCAATGAATTTGATGTACATACCCACGATCTCTTCAGTTGATAAAATCTCATTAAGACTAATTTGATTCACATGCACATCCACATTCTTATTCAACGTATCATGTAAACCAACACTGATACCATCACTTAATCCAAAAAACTGAATATGATCTCCTGACAGTGATTCTAACACATCATGAACCACATTAAGGTCAATGATGGTTTTGTGAAGAATCTTTCCTTTAGAATCAATCGAGATTGCGCCATTATTTGCGATCACAAAATCAAAAGGAATCTTATACTTCGCTATCTCTTCAAGGATGGAACCTAAAGAGCGCCCTGTTGCGATTCCAAAATGATGTCCTAAAGCTTTAAACTCATGGATGGCCTTGATATCATCTTCACTCACCACGCTATTGATGTATAACGTTCCATCATAATCACTGACTAAAGTCTTAAACATGAATACCTCCAAATGTTATCGTTGTGTCACAAATCATTGAATTTGGTTCGTTTTTCACCACATTGTCAAACCATTATAACATGCATTGTGTTCATTTTCCTTTAATAAAAGGTTATCTTTCGATAACCTTTACTGAATGGATACAACTTTGAATTTCACCCCTTCACACACTTCTCTAATACGTTTTTTGTCTAAAGAAGATGTCTTTATAACCATCTGAACACTGGGTTCATGAGTAGCCATAAGATGAGTAATATTGAAGCCATGCTTGAAAAATAATGTGCTTACCTCTGCGATTAAACCAAGATGATCTATCGCAAACTCCAAGACAACCCTTGTGCCCTCTTCATGTAGTCCCATGACATGAGCAAAGGAAGTTAACACATCATTGGTTGTTAAGATACCTAAAACTTTCTTTCTTTCATCCACCACCGGCAAACAACCAATGTCTTTTGAAGCCATGATATCTGCAGCCTTTTCAAGTAACATATCAGGTGTTGCGGTAATGACACGACTAATCATAATGTCATCCACTTTCGTTTTTGACAATAAGTAGTTTAACTCAAAGATATCAAGAGTAGTAGCATTGGAAGGCATGTATCGTGATATCATTCCTTCTGTAATTAATCCCACCAACACTTGATCAATGACCACAGGTAAACGATGGATTTTATGTATTTTCATGAGTTCTAAAGCCAATGAAATGGTTTCTTTAGGTGATATAGTCACCAGTTGTTGACTCATGTGTGCGCTAACGTACATTAATGACCTCCTAGATAGATGCGTTGAACATCTTCACTTGCTAATAGCTCTGCTCCACTTCCTGATAATACAATGTGACCCGTTTCTAATACATACGCCTTATCTGCAATCTTCAGCGCTTGATTGGCATTTTGCTCAACAAGAAGAATGGTTGTTCCTTGTTCATGTATTTCTTTGATAAGTTTAAATATCTCTTTGACCAGAAGTGGTGCTAACCCCATGGATGGTTCATCCAACAACAACAATTTAGGTCGAGCCATGAGTGCTCGTGACATGGCCAACATCTGTTGCTCTCCTCCTGATAAAGTAGATGCATCTTGATGCATTCGCTTCTTTAAGATAGGAAAACGAGCATACACTTTTTCTAAATCAGTTTTTATTCCATCTTTATCTTTCCTTAAATACGCTCCCATCAATAGATTCTCTTTAACGCTTAATCCTGAGAAAATTTTTCTTCCTTCAGGAACTTGAACAAGACCTAATGCGGGAAGTGACTTACTAGGCACATCCTTGGTTGAATGATCAAGGTACAAGATTGTTCCTGAACTAGATGACAACAAATTAGAAATACTTCGCAGTAGTGTGCTTTTACCTGCTCCATTGGATCCAATGAGGGTGACAATCTCACCTTCATTCACTTCAAGAGATACCCCTTTTAAAGCATGAATGACACCATAGTGCACATGTAAATCATTAATTCTAAGCATGCTAATCACGCTCCTCTCCCAAATAGGCTTCAATCACTCTTGGATTGGTTTTAATCTTTTCTGGCACATCATTGGCGATCACTTTACCATAATCTAAAACGATAATTCGTGAGGTGATACTCATAATCAAATTCATATCATGTTCAATCAAAAGGATCGTTAATCCTTTTTCTTGATGAATCGTTTTAATGAACTGTGCTAAATCTTCTGTTTCTTGTGGATTCATTCCTGCTGCGGGTTCATCTAAAAGTAGGATTTTAGCTTGAGTGGCTAAGGCACGAGCAATCTCCAATTGACGTTGTTGTCCATAAGGAAGGGAAGATGCTTTTTTCTGTGCTAAATGATCAAGTTTAACACTCTTCAAAAACGTCAATGCTTCACTCTCAATGCGTTCTTCTTCTTTCCTGTATTGTGGAGTTCTTATAAGTGTATCTAATAATGATGTTTGAACCTGCGAATGCATGGCTACCTTGATGTTGTCAAGCACCGTCATTTCTTTGAATAAGCGTATGTTTTGAAAAGTACGGGCTAACCCCAGTTGTGTGATCTTATAAGGAGCTAATCCACTGATGACTTTTGAAGATTGGTTTGATAAGGTAATGGATCCTGAAGTTGGGGTATAAAGACCACTGATCACATTGAACAAGGTTGTTTTTCCTGCACCATTGGGACCAATAAGACCACACAATTCACCTTCATTAACATCAAATGAAATGTCAGATAAAGCCATTAATCCACCAAAAGCTTTATTAACTCGTTTAATTTGAAGCACTGAA
>CAYSNT010000131.1:0-3468 GCA_964432505.1 uncultured Erysipelothrix sp. | reverse complement strand
GAGGCGTCAGCACTAACATTACGGGCAATTCAGGCGTAGATACTTCTAAAATGATGGAGAAAGTTGCCAATTCTAAATCTCAAGTGAAAACCTTAACGCCTGATCAGGCAGCAGAACTCATCGTCAATGGCATGGAAACCAATCAATATCAAGTGTATGCTGGAAATGATTCGAAGATGCTGAATGTCTTTACCCGCATTAGCCCACGTCGTGCTGCGAAAATCATTGCAGAACAACTTAAATCACTGCTTGGATAAGCAAACATCCCTAGGGTTTCCTAGGGATGTTTTATTTAAAGAGTCCTACTTTATTTTTCTTAGCTTCATTGTATGCCTTAATGATACGCTGTTTGTATTTGACATTCTCATACTCAAAGAAGTAATCAACAAAGCCTGCTTTGGTAATGGCTTCTTGAAGCAACACATCATCCACCCAAATCCACCCTAAGGTGCGTCCGTATTGATCTTCTCTCGCTCCATCATACTCAATAAAGATGGTATTGGCATTTTCAAGAAGTTGGCATGTGAAATCAGCTGCTTCTTGTCCTAAAAGTTCCATTTCAGGGTACACTTCAGGAGTGTCAATGTAAAGAAAGCGAACCCGTCCAATTGATTCAAATCGAGCGGTATCACCATCAATGCATTGTTGTAAGGTAATGGGAAAACGCTCACCCACAATGGGTGTTGGATTGGGTATAACACATCCATTCAATAGCAGCACTAACCCAAACACAATCATGACTTGCTTACTCATTTTAAATCTCCATGAATCTTATATTAACTCAAATGATAGTCTCATTTTATCACAATTCATGGGTTCACATCCCTTACACTAAAGTAAAAAAGAACCATTGTGCTTTGTTTACTATTACTAAACAAAAAAATTAATAAAATAGTACAAAATCATATTGACACACACTCAATTTATGATAAAATTCATATCATTGAAAATCGTTGACAAGAAGAGGATTAACTCAATCAGTTCAGAGAGTTTGTGGATGGTGTAAACAAACCGAGTATTGATTAATCTAATGGCCTTGAAGAGTTAGGTTGAACTCACAGTAAACTTAAACGAGTCATGATCGTTACATCATGTGTCATTCGACTGGAATGATGTGAGGTCTGATGATTCAGATGAACTAAGGTGGTACCACGAGCGCGCTCGTCCTTGATTGGATAGGCGCGTTTTATTTTGCTTGGAGGAAATTATGTTTAAACTAGAAAAACTATCTAAATCGTTTACCCAAGACAAATCCACACTCGTGGCTGTCTCAAGTGTAAGTGCAACCATTCAAAAAGGTGAAAAGGTTGGAATCATAGGATTAAGTGGAGCTGGTAAATCAACCCTACTTAAACTTTTATCCATGCAGGAAAGACCCGATAGTGGTTCCTTGTTCATCGATGATGTGGATTTATTGACCTTAAAAGGCAAGGATTTACTTCGAATGCGTAAGCGCCTTGGATTCGTATTTCAAGGAGTGCATTTGATTTCACAAAAGAATGTCAAAGACAACATTGCTTTTCCACTCACATTGGATCAAAGCACTTTTAAAGAAATCGATTCTAAGGTAACTCATGTGCTCAATCTTGTCGGGCTCAGTGATAAAGCCTATGCTTATCCTAATACATTATCAGGTGGACAGAAGCAACGTGTGGGTATTGCTCGTGCCTTAATCACACAACCAGAAGTGTTATTATGTGATGAACCTACCAGTGCATTAGATCCTCTAACCACAGCATCCATTCTTGAATGTTTGGACAATGTTCATGCACAAACCAATGTGACCTTATTAGTGATTACCCATGATATGCATGTGATCAAACGATTATGTGATCGCGTGATTGTGATGCATGAAGGAGCGTTTGTGGAAGAAGGAAAGGTCAGTGAGGTCTTTAACTCACCACAACATCCACAAACCCGCTTAATTCTAAGCGCTAGTGAGGGACGATGAATACATTACTACTGAATGCCTTATTGGATACGTTAAAAATGATTGGGTTTGGCACTTTATTTGCCTTTATCTTAGGGCTACCATTAGGAACACTTTTATTCTTAACTCAAGATCAAGGATTGAAACCAAATAAAGTGGTGTATCACAGCTTATCCACCCTCATTAATATGATTCGCTCTATCCCTTTCATTATTCTTATTATTGCTTTGTTTCCTTTAACACGTCTTATTGTGGGTCGATCCTTTGGAGTGAATGCTTCCATTGTCGCTTTAGTCATTGGAGCCTTCCCTTTTGTGGCACGACTCATAGAATCTTCATTTAATGGTGTTGATCCTTACCTCATCAAGGCAACGCAAACCATGGGAGCCACTCCCACACAAATTATCCTTAAAGTTGTGTTAGTGGAATCACTACCCTCTTTGATCCAAAACATCGCCTTAACCATGATTACACTTGTGGGCTACTCAGCCATGGCTGGTGCTGTGGGTGGTGGTGGATTGGGGGATGTTGCGATTCGTTATGGCTTGCATCGATATCAAAGTGATGTCATGATCATGACCATCATTATCTTAATTGCGTTAGTTCAAATCATTCAACTTTGTTTTAATACCCTCACCCAAGCGATCGATCATCGCTAGAAAGACACTCATGAAAAAAATCATTGTTATATCACTCTTAGTTTTACTCTCTATCTCCCTTATCGGTTGCACCCCAAGTGCAAGTGATGACAAAACCATCCGTGTAGGAGCTTCTCCTACACCTCATGCTCAAATCTTAGAAACAGTTAAAGAAGACTTAGCCGCATTAGGTTACACTTTAGAAGTGGTTGAGTTTACCGACTACATTCTTCCTAACACTGCTCTTGATGCTGGTGATTTGGATGCAAACTACTTCCAACATCGTCCTTATCTTACTAAGTTTAATTCTGAAAATGGCACCAAACTATCCTTTGTCTTAGGCATTCACTTTGAACCTTTAGGATTGTATCCTGGAAAAGAGAGCACACTTGAAGGACTTAAAAAAGGTGGTGCAAGCATTGCGATTCCCAATGATCCTACCAATGAAGCACGTGCCTTGCGTTTATTGGCTGATTTAGAACTCATTACGATTGCTTCTGGAAAAGAAGAACTTGCGACACCCCTTGATATCGTGGATAACCCTTACTCCCTTTCCTTTGTGGAAGTGGAGAGTGCACTGCTTACCACATTACTTCAAGATGTAGACTTTGCGATCATTAATGGTAACTATGCGTTAAGCGCAAACATAGCACCTTCTGTCTTAACCACAGAATCCAAAGAATCCTTGTCCGCACAAACCTTCGCCAATGGATTGGTCGTTAAAGAGGGAAAAGAAAATGATCCTAAAACATTAGCCTTAATCCAAGTGCTCAACTCTGCTAAAATCAAATCTTTCATTCTTGATTCCTATCATCCAACAGTCTTAAGTGTTTTAGATTAAAGATAAGCGTGAACATCTTAGTTCACGTTTTTTTCTTTTTACTCTATAATGAACGTTAT
>CAYSNT010000130.1:0-3482 GCA_964432505.1 uncultured Erysipelothrix sp. | reverse complement strand
AAGGGGATGTCTTAGCTAACATTTCAAAAGCCTTTTTCTCCTTTGCGGACAGTTATGAAGTTGATATTCTCAATGATCAAGACAGAGACATGGTGATTGCGGTGGTTTTAGCCATTGATGCAGTCTTGGACATGGAACGCTCTTCCAGTGTCAATGTCAGCACCAACAATCGATAAATAACGACAAATATGCATTTAAAATGAACTTCATTTGCATAAACACAGTAAAGTGTGTATAATGTGAATGTATCAGAAATTACTTAGAATAATTTTAGATTCAGAAAGGGTATAGGTTTCATTGTTAATGCAAGGCAAAGTCAAGAAGTTCAACAAAGAAAAAGGCTTCGGGTTTATTAAACTTGAAGACGATCGCGACGTGTTCTTCCACTACAGCCAATTAAACATGGACGGATTCAAGACCATCGAAGAAGGTGCTCTAGTTGAATTCGAACTCGTTAATGGCGATCGTGGATTACAAGCTCAAAACATCGTTAAGCTTTAATCATTAAAAAGTTGGGAAATCCCAGCTTTTTATTTTATAATAAGACAGGAGGCTATTCATGAACAATCTAATCAGTTCGCTTTTTAATTTTGATAAAAAGCGTTTAAATCAAATCGAGAAAAAAGCAAAAGAGGTGGATGCGTTATCATCTAAATTCCGAAACATGAGCGATGATGAACTCAAAGCCATGACACCTCAATTAAAAGAACGTTTAAAAACATCATCCTTGGATGATATTTTAGTGGACGCCTTTGCGACAGCGCGTGAAGCGGCGTATCGTGTCATTGGAGAGTATCCCTATCTGGTTCAAATCATGGGTGGAATTGTGCTACATGATGGGGACATTGCGGAAATGAAAACAGGGGAAGGGAAAACCTTAACCTCTGTGCTTCCCGTGTATCTTAATGCTTTATCAGGACAAGGTGTCCATGTGATTACGGTCAACGAATACTTAGCCCAACGTGATGCCAAATGGATGGGTCAAATTCATGAATTTTTAGGCTTAAGTGTGGGAGTTAATATTCGTGCTATGACACCTTCACAAAAACGTGAGGCTTTCTTAAAAGACATCACTTATACTACCAATGCGGAAATTGGATTTGACTACCTACGTGACAACATGGTCACGGATGTGAAAGAACGGGTATTAAGATCACTGAATTTTGCCTTAGTGGATGAAGTGGATTCCATTCTCATTGATGAATCCAGAACACCACTCATCATTTCTGGTGGCCAAAGACAAACGGCTAACATTTATATCTCAGTGGATAAATTTGTGAAGCGACTCGTGGAAGGTGAAGACTTTGAGAAAGATGTTAAATCCAGAGTTGTGACCCTCACAGAAGCAGGAGTTGCGAAATCAGAGAAACACTTTCAAGTGGCTAACTTGTATGATTTAAAAAACACCAATTTAGTTCACCATCTCCAACAAGCCCTTAAAGCCAACTACATCTTTGCGAAAGATGTGGAGTATGTGGTTCAAGAGCGTCAAATCGTGATTGTAGACCAGTTTACGGGTCGATTAATGCCTGGTCGTGCCTATTCTGATGGGTTACACCAAGCCATTGAAGCCAAAGAAAACGTTCCGATCAAACAAGAAACATCCACCATGGCGACCATCACATACCAAAACTTCTTTAGACTTTACAAGAAACTTTCTGGTATGACAGGGACTGCGAAAACCGAAGAAGAAGAGTTCTTGTCCATCTACAATATGCGTGTTATGGAGATTCCTACCAATCGTCCTATTGCACGTGAAGACTTACCTGATGCAGTGTATGGAACTAAGAAAGCGAAGTTTGAAGCCCTCATTGCGGAAGTGAAAGAGCTTCATGAAAAAGGGCAACCTGTGCTTGTGGGAACGGTTGCGGTAGAAACCTCAGAGTTCTTATCCAAAATATTCTCTCAACGTAAGATTCCTCATGAAGTGCTCAATGCGAAAAACCATGCACGTGAAGCGGATATCATTGCGAAAGCGGGTCATAAAGGATCAGTTACCATTGCCACCAACATGGCAGGTCGTGGAACTGACATTAAGTTAGGACCTGGTGTTAAAGAATTAGGTGGACTTGCGGTATTAGGCTCAGAACGTCATGAATCACGTCGTATTGACAATCAGTTGCGTGGTCGTTCCGGTCGTCAAGGAGATCCTGGTTATTCTCGTTTCTTTGTTTCTGTTCAAGATGATCTGATGGTTCGATTTGGATCAGAACGTATGGAAGGACTCTTTAAAACCTTAGGGGATGTCGCCATTGAATCAAAAATGATTACTCGCTCCATTACTTCAGCTCAAAAGCGAGTTGAAGGGGTGAACTTTGATGTTCGTAAAACCTTATTGGAATACGATGATGTTCTTCGCCAACAACGTGAAATCATCTATGAACAACGCAACTTTATTTTAGAAAATGAAGATGTCCATTCCATTGTGAAAGACATGTTTGATCGTGTCATTCTCAATTTGATTCGCTCATATTCTACCCCAACGGGTAAAGAAGTGAAGATTGATTGGGAAGGTCTACTTCCAGCCATTGAGAAACTTGGATTCAATGATATTTCACTTAATCCAACGACCATGTTAGATGTTCCACTTTCTGAGATTGAAGCTAAACTCACAGACATGATTTGGCAGTCCTATGAAACGAAGATTGCACCATTTAAAGAAGTGGTTATTCCTGTGGAGAAGACCTTAGTCTTACGCATTGTGGATCGTGCTTGGGTGGAACACATTGATACCATGTCTAAATTAAGAGAAGGTATTCATTTACGCTCATATGCGCAAAACAATCCTTTACAAGCGTATGTAGAAGAAGGATTCGCGTTGTTTGAAGACATGTTAGCGCGTGTCTCCAATGAGACGGTGTTGTATTGTTTGAATTTAAAGATTGAGAAAAAAGAGAATTAATATGGAACTGTATGAATTAAAGAATGGTTGTCAAGACATCGTCTTCAAGCTTAAAGCGCTTGAAGACTCTCTTTGACTTACCGACAAAACAAAAACGCATTCAAGAACTTGAAGCTAAGATGGATGAAGAAACCTTTTGGGGTGATAAAAAAGAAAGTGCAAAAGTCATTGGAGAACTCAATGGGTTACGCAACACACTAGAAACCCTTCAAACACTCACCACTCAATTCAAAGGACTTGAAAGTACTGTGGATTTACTCAAAGAATCTTTTGATGAAGAAATGAAGCACATGGTTGAACTGGAGTATGAAGAAGGTCTTGAAGCTTTTGAAAACTTTGAAGTTAAAGTGTTACTCTCTCATGACTATGATCAACACAATGCGATTGTTGAACTTCATCCAGGGGCAGGTGGAACTGAAAGCCAAGACTGGGCATCCATGTTGTATCGTATGTACACACGTTGGGCTGAAAAGAAAGGATTTAAAGTCAGTGTACTTCACTATTTAGATGGAGAAGAAGCTGGGATTAAATCTGTTTCCTTTAAAGTTGAAGGTCCTATGGCCTTTGGGTTACTTAAGAG
>CAYSNT010000129.1:0-3502 GCA_964432505.1 uncultured Erysipelothrix sp. | reverse complement strand
GGTTGATAAGTTATTCCACTTCCTTTATCTTTCTTCACAATCACTAGCTGAGATTCAACACGCTCTTTTAGTTCACTGACATGAGAGATAATTCCAATCAGTTTATCATCATGTTTGATTTCTAAGAGAACATTGATGGCGGCATCCAATGATTGTGCATCCAACGATCCAAACCCTTCATCAATGAAGAGAGTATTAATCTGATGACTTCCCGCAAGATTTTGCATCAAATCAGAACAACCTAAGGCTAAACTTAGCGCAGCCTTAAATGATTCTCCTCCTGATAATGAGCGAACATCCCTTGGTTTACCTGTTTCATAATCATAGATATCCAAATCAAGTCCTGAGAGTCGACGACTATTGGGTTCATCTTTTAAGACAAAGAGGTATCGTCCATCACTTAAACGAGATAATCGTAAATTACTGAGTTCAAGAATACGTCTAAAGTAGTAAGCTAAGACATAGGTCTCAAGACTTTGTTTTTGTGGGTTGTTGCCTTTAGTGACTTGATACAGTGTATTTAAATCATTGAGAAGTTGAGCGGTAAAAGCTACTCTTTCTTTTTGTGACTTTAACTTCACTTGAGCAGCCATGATGCTTCTTGTCTTTTGATTCATTTCCCCCACAATCTGATTATGAAGATTCATCGCTTGACTCACATCATCGATCTCTTTGTGTAATGGCTCAATTTCAATTTTAGGATTGAGTGCACATGATTTTTCTAATTCATTCACAGTGTGTTGAGTTTGATTAAGAGTCAATGTATAGGATTGAATCTTGGAAGAAAGGGCTTGTTGATGAGTTGGGGAAAGATAGGCAGTTTGTTGAGTATCGATGGAGGTGAATCCATAATCGTTAAGGAGTTGATTGAGCTGACTATTCAATACCTCATGTTTGTTTTCAAGAACGTGCAGTTGCTCTTGTGTAGAATCTAACGCTCCTTGTTTTTGACTGTGCTTGGTTTGAACTTCTTGGAGTTGATCCAATGTTTCTTTGTATTGTGTATCATAATGAATAATGGTTTGAGTCAGTGAAGTTAGTTCATCATGAAAAGTTAACACATCCACTTCTTTAGGAAGACTGGCTTGTTTGAATTTGAGTTCACTTTCAAACACCACAATCTGTTTTTCAATTTGAATTGATTCTAATGATTGTGACTCCAATTGAAGTTGAAGCTCATTGATGTTCTCCTTCAGTGTCTTAAGTTGGGATTGTTTATTTGGAAGCTGAGACAGTTCTGATTTGACTTGTTTGAGTCTTTCTTGTGTTTCATGAAGCACTAAAGAATCACGGTTATGATGTTCACTGAGCTCCTGACGAAAATCAGAAACGTGTGAGATGGAAATATTAAGTTGTTTAGACAGATGATCAATCTTGAACTGAAGAGAATGATGATCATGGGTCTTGGATTGAATGGTTTGGTTTAAAGTGTCAATGTGATGTTGAAGTGTTTTGAGTTGTTCTTGAGAAACGGCATCATAAGTGGGTTGAGCAAGTTGAGGATGATGAGTTGAACCACACACAGGACAAGGTTCATGATCCTTTAACTCTTGAGCAAGATGGTAAGCTCGATCTTGAAGAAAAGCTTGGTTTAAGGTATCCAACAATGTTTTCTTAGCGAAAACTTCATCTAGAAGTTGTGTTATTTCATCGCTCAGTGGGGACAGAATCTTAAATGTGTTTTCTAAATCGATACAGTATGAAACCTTCTCATCAATCGTTTTGAGAGACTGTTGAAGTTTATCAATCTGTGAACCTAAGGACAGTTCTTCTTTTTCCAGTTGAAGTAATTCAGCAAGTTCTGTTTCTAACTGATCGTGATTAATTTGTGCTTCTTGTTTTTGATGCGTTAGTTTTTGCAGTTGAGATTGAATGTGACTGAATAAACTTTGTTGTGTATGAAGCCTATTCTTAATGTTTTCAAGTTCTTGAAACACATGCATAGCACTTTCCAAAGCTTCTTTTCGCTTCCTAAGTCCTTCAATTCGTGGTTGATCTTCAAGAAGCGTGTTTTGAGTGCTCTTAAGTGAATCAAAATGAAGCTTAAATGAATCAATCTCAGTTTGTATGGAAACAATCTTTGTCTTTAAATCATCCATTTCTTTCTGGTTACGAACCATATCTTGACGAGTGGGTTCAATAAGAGCAGCGTCTTCTGCTCGTTTTAAGACCACTTTGTCTTGTTCAATGATGGGCAATTGAAGTAATAAATCATTAAGTTTTAGATTTTCTTCACTTAATCGTTGATGGTTTGAATTGATTTCTTTCGCATAAGCTAACTTAACATTGAGTTCTTTAGAATGTGCTTCAAGTTGTTTGAGTTCACTTTGCTTATGGTTGATCTCATTATGTAGCCCATCCAGTGAGGCTTGAACCACTTCTAAGAGGGGATCCATGTTTTCTAAGATGAGTGGACTAAAGGATTCTAGGGAAAAATGATTGGATTTAATACCATCAAAGGTACTGATGAGTAATGTTTCTTCTTGCTCAAGTGAGTTTTTAGTGGATTTGAAACGCTCATAAAGAAGATTCTCCAGAGTACTATAGATATGAGTGGAGAAAATGCTTCTAAAGATCTTGGACTTCTCTGCACTATCCGCAAATAACAGTCGAGTAAATTCTCCCTGCGCAATCATGACCACTTGTTTGAACTGATGAACATCAAGTCCTAACAAGGATTTTATAGCTTGTTCCACTTCTTTAACCCCTACAATGACGTGTTGGTGAGGAGCGAAAAGAGTGACTTCATGAAGTAAAGGAGTTTTACGAGTAGAGACTTTGTAAGATGGGGTACGATGAATACGGTATTGTTTTCCTTGAAGTTCAAAAATGAGCTCAACATAGGTTGGGGTTTGATCATCCACTAAATCACTACGAAAGTTACGATTACTTCGTACACTTCCACTACTATCTCCATACAAAGCAAATGTCATCGCATCAAAAAGAGTGGTCTTACCAGCTCCAGTAGGTCCGGTAATGAGAAACAACCCATCTTTCATAAAGCGAGTAAAATCAATGATGGTTTCGTCTCTGTAAGGTCCAAAACCTTGAAGTTTAAGTTGGATTGGTTTCATCATTCATCTCCCTTGCGACTTCAAAAAGTTCATTCAATAGTTTTCGTTGTGATTCATTCAAGGACATGTCTTTCATGTCTTTGAAAAATTGTTCAAACACCTCCAGTTCACTGAGTTGAAGTGTGGAATGGGTGAGTGAAGAGTGTGACTCAAGTAATGGTTGAATCTCTTTGGTATATCTAAACTTCAATGCATTAGGAAAAACATCTTTGATATGAATCATCGCATCCGTGATTTCTCGCTCATCGCTGCAATACACCATGACATAATCATCACTGGATGGCATAGATAGTAGTTCACTCATGCTACCTTGGATGATTCTTAAATCTCTAAGTGGAATGAGTGGAACATGTTGTGTTTTAACACCATCTTGTTTTAACTCAACGAGTGTAAATCCTTTGTGTTGATTAACTTCATTTTCAGAATAT
>CAYSNT010000128.1:0-3531 GCA_964432505.1 uncultured Erysipelothrix sp. | reverse complement strand
AAGGAAACGTAAAGGAGATGATGGCAGCAATCTTTGGGGGTACTTTTAAAGATGCTAAACCAGCTGCCAGTTGTGAAGGGGTAATGGAAAAGATAAACACCAATGACACCATGAAACTGGTGAAAATTTTAATGAAGCGTACTGATAAATACCATAAACTTTCTTGAGTTAACACCATGTTTCCTACATTGAATAAGGGGGTTCTATCTCCACCAAGATAAAATGAACCCACGTTAGGATCAACCAACCAAAATAAAATGATGTTAATGACATTCAATACCACAAAGAAAATCATGGATGCTTTAAGAATGGTTTTATTAGGTTTAAGTGTACTTAAAGCCACACTGCTTAAAAGTAGGATTGGGGCAATGATTCTTATGTCAAAAGACATCAACACCGCAGTTAATACTACCGCAAACAATGGAACTTTGGTAGAACCATTGAGTCTTCCAAGAAAGGAAGGATTGGGTTTAAAGTTAATGAGCATCGTGTTATTGGCCATGATGAAACTCCTTAATGAAATGATAGGCTAACGTCGCTGGATCGTGTCCTGTTTGTTTAGCCAGTCCTAAAAGTGAGGTTGGTCGAAGTGAAGCTTGGCTCATTAAGGATTCATCTGATAATGCCATGAAAGTTGGGCCATCATAAATGAGTTTACCTTGTGATAACACCAAAGCACGATCGGTGTGTTCCATGGCTAAATGCATATCATGGGTAATGAAAATAAACGTGAGTTGAGTCTTTTTGTGAAGTGATTCAAGAAATGACATGATCTCAGTGTAGTGAGCATAATCTTGACCCGCTGTTGGTTCATCAAGGATAAGAATATCCGGTGATAAGGCTAGAATGGCAGCCACCGTTAATCGTTTCTTTTGTCCATAACTTAAGGCTTTCACAGGCCATCGTCTCATTGGTTTTAAATCACTCATGACCAACACTTCAATCAGTTTGGATTGAATTAACGCTTCATCCTTATGTCTCAGTCTTAATGCAAACAAGATTTCTTCTTCCACACTTTGCTTTGCAATCATGTGGTTTGGATTCTGCATCACCAATCCAATTTTTTGTCCAATTTGGGCAATGCTTAAAGCACTGCTTTCTTGATTAAGAAGCATGATGTTACCCTCTTGAGGACGAAGAATCCCACACATGAGTTTCGCTAGTGTCGACTTTCCTGCTCCATTCTCTCCAATCAAGGCAATGCGTTCTCCTTGGTAGAGATTAAGACTTACGTCTTGGATGAGAGGACGCTCATCGTATTGAAATGAGACGTGATTAAAGGATAATACACACTCATTTGATTGGGTATTAACGTCAGGTCTTAAAGCAGGCAAATCAAATGCAGGAATGATCATTGATGAAAGAAACGCCCAAGATTGTTGAGAATCTAAAGGTACATTAAACGTTTTTAAAGCTTGAAGATACAACGGTTCTCTTAATCCATACTTTGAACATAATGATAATTTGAGGAGTTGATCCACATCCCCATCATAAACAATGCGACCTTCATGCATCACAATGACACGATCAACCTCTTTTAAGATGACATCTTCAAAACGATGTTCGATGATGATCATGGTTTTCCCGGATTGATGAAGCTCATCAATCAGTTCAATGGCTGCTTTGGCAGACACTGGATCAAGACTGGCGAGTGGTTCATCAAAGAGTAATCCTTCTACTTCATCATGAAGCACTCCTGCTAAGGCGACTTTTTGCTTTTGACCCCCTGATAATTGAAAAGGCACTTGTGTTAAAAAATCACTCATATGCACTTTTGAAGTGGCTTCTTTCACTTTTTCAATCATGATTGAGCGTTCAATGTTTTGATTTTCTAACACAAAAGCCACATCTTCTCCCACGGATAATGACACAAACTGTGCGTCACTGTCCTGAAGAATTGATCCACAACGTTGACCAATCTTAAAAAGTGATAGGGATGTGGAAGGTTGATTTTGAATGAGACATTCTCCCTTGATTTCTCCTGGATAGGAAAAAGGAATAAGACCGTTCATGCAATGCATGAGTGTACTTTTACCTGAGCCACTTTGACCTAAAATAAGCACTTTTTCTCCTTCATGAATCGTTAGATTGATGTCGATTAAAGTAGGCTCAGTTTGTGAGTCATAGCGGAAGGTGAAGTTGTTGAATTGAATGAACGGTCTTGATGTCATAATGTTACTCTTTTGTTAAGTTAGTTGAAGATGCATAAACACGTGCTAAAGCGAATAGAAGTGGTAATCCACCCACCACAAGCACCACTGAATTAGAGATTCCTGCTGCCCATGCTTGAGCCAACGTAATGTTGAGTTCCCCACCATAAAGAGCGAGGGTTACAAGTGGAGTCACTAATCCAAAAGCCACGACATTTCCCACAAATCCTGTGATCACAAAAATAATCGCATGAATTAGGTTAAACTTCCCTTTAGTGATGATTGCTCCATACACAGGTAATAATCCAATGAAGAAGCCAAGTACTGCATTACCCACACTCCAGTCAAACCAGTATCCCCATGCTCCGATAAAGTCTGCGACAACGTTACCTAAACCAGCAGATACCGCTGCAGGAAGTGGACCAAATAATGCACCGACAACCACTGGAACTAAGAAAGCAGTTGTTAAACGGGTATTGGTGAAGACAGTAATGCCTCCAAACACCATAAGTACTCCAAACAATGCTGCACCTAATGCAACGCCGACGATGGTCTTAGTGTTCCATTCACCAAGTATGAGTTTTGCTGTTTTCATGTCTTTCCTCCTTGAAAACGTAAAAGCCCTCAACCATAAGGACGAGGGCTTGTCGTGTTACCACCTTAATTTGTTCATGTTGCCATAAACCTTGTAAAGACCTTTTAATGGTCTCTATCGCTTTAACGGGCGCCCCGGGAACAACTACTGAGGTTTCATTGCTCCAGCTCATAGGCCATGTTCATGTTGATTGCTTCCTCTTTGCACCAAACCCGAGTTCTCTAACAGTTCAATCCAACACTACTCATCCTAATCATTGCCGATATGTGAAAATTATAGAGATTCTAGCATTGATTGTCAAACAATATGTTTTATATCACTCAACAATTATCGAAAAATATGGGAGTCACATTTTCCTCTTTTCAAATACTGTCCCTAGGTGTATAATACTGTTTGTGAGGTAACTCTATGTGCGAACACGTCTTTGAACTTTTAAAAACTAGGAAATACATCTTGCAGGGATTAGCTTTCCTTGTTTTCTTCATGGTCATTTATACCATGCTTGATGGCTTCAATATGTCCTACACTCAAATGAGAGAAACCTATGGAAGTGGACTAGTCATCACAAACATCAGTCTCAACTTTCTCATGGCTTTCTTAACTGCATTACTGTTGAACATGAGTACGGCTAATGCTGCCCTTAAAGGCGGAAAAGATACCAAGGGATCCAATCTTGGATTCATTTCTGTCTTGTTTGGTGTTTTAACTTATGGATGCACACCGTGTGTGATTGCTTTCTTTGGTTCATTAGGCATTGCTTTTTCAGTGATCGCGCTACCTTTCGCT
>CAYSNT010000127.1:0-3545 GCA_964432505.1 uncultured Erysipelothrix sp. | reverse complement strand
ATCCTGATAATATGCCTTCAATCAAAACCATTGAACGCGTTGGAGGAGTACTGCTTGGTATAGAGGATGTACCATTGGGACATGAACTTCATCAACAAGGTGAAGGTGTGAAGTGTATCTATAAAGTAACGTTAAAAGAAAGAGGAAGTTATGATTAAATGTCTTGTGAGTGATGTGGATGGAACGTTGTTTCTTGATTTGGAAACACCCACTGGAATTATTGAAGAAACGACCATTAGAAGAGTTCAAGAGCTCACGGCTTCTGGAGTACGATTCGTGATGGCCAGTGGACGAGATCATTTAACTGCTCATTACTTAGAATCCAAACTGAATGTGAAAGTAGATGGGATAGGGCAAAATGGAGGTGTCATCATGATTGACAATGAAGTTTTGATGTCATTTCCGATTGATGAATCCATCATTCATTCACTGTTAGAGCTCATGGAAAAAACGAGCTTGAATGTTAATATCTTATTTATTGATGATAAAGGACGTCATGTGTTTGCGAAATCGAATGGTTGGATGTTTGATTTGTTTAAAGTCATGTTGGAAAGAAAGGAAATCACTTATCTTTATGAACATGATTTCAAGACCTTTCGCTTAAGTGAACAACATCCGTTTATAAAAGCTGTGGTTATTTGTGATACAACTGAAGATCGTGATGCCTTTACCCAAGAAATGGTGGAACATTTAGCAAATCACTCCTATGATTGGTTCTACTCATCTCCTCAATACATTGAAATCATGAGTAAAAACATCAATAAAGGAACAGGAGTGCTTCATTTAGCTCGAGTCTTGAATCTTCAGCTTGATGAGATTGCGGTGGTTGGTGATTCATACAATGATATTTCAATGTTTAAAGTGACACCGCATAGTTTCGCAATGGATCATGGTGATGATGAAGTCAAAGCTTATGCCCGTCATGAGGTATCTAAAGTTGATGAAGTGATTGATTATATACTTGAATACAATCAAAGAGGTTAGTTATGAAAAATAAGGCCATTCGTCGAAAATTGATCTCTAAACTGCTCATTATCGCATGTGCCTTTTTTCTTCAGTTAACAATACTGTTATCTCTTGTGTATCAGCTCACACAACATTTGTTTGGGCTGTACACTTTTTTTGTGATACTAAGTTATATCACTGTAATCATTGTGCTTAATCGCGATGATAATCCATCGTATCAATTAATTTGGACCATTGTGATTTTATTCATTCCACTCTTTGGTGGAATCTTATACTTGTTATTTGGTGGTAAGAAAATACCTAAAGCCTTACGTAAAGAAATGATACTTAATTCTCAGACGAAACCATACTTAAAAGGATTAAGCCAACAAGCTATTGAACAGATGCCAATGGATGTATTGCGTTGGAAAAAACTCATAACCTATCTTGAGTCTCAGGTGTATTTTCCAATTTATTCAAATACATCCAGTATGTACTTGCCTTTAGGTGAAGATAAATTTGTAATGATGTGCGAAACACTGAAACAAGCTCAACACTTCATCCTTTTGGAGTATTTCATTGTTAAGGATGGAAAGATGCTAGACACCATTTCAAACATTCTTATCCACAAAGCACAACAAGGAGTAGAAGTATTGTTTGTAGTGGATGACTTTGGAGCAGCTGATTTATCTTCTAGAAAAATCAAAGAGCTAAAAGATGCAGGAGTAAAACTAGAGTTTTTTAATCCACTTAAGCCTTCATTAGCTGTGTTCATGAACAATCGAAATCATCGAAAAATTTGTGTGGTTGATAACAAATTTGGTATTGTGGGTGGAATTAACATTGGAGATGAGTATATTAACGTGATTGAGCGATTCGGTCATTGGAAAGACAATGCCATTTTGCTTGAAGGAGAAGCTGTGACTGCATTAACCGTTATGTTTCTTTCAATGTATACTTATGTAAGTAAACGATCAGTGGATTATAATTCGTATTTAATCCCTCATTGCTGTGAAAGTGATGGCTACATTCAACCTTTCTCTGATTCACCTACGGACAATGAGGCTGTTGGAGAAAGTGTTCATCTTCATCTGATCAATCAAGCCACTAAGAGTATCAAAATACAAACCCCATATCTTATTTTGTCTCATGTGATGCGAAATGCTTTGGTCTTAGCAGCAAAAAGTGGTGTCAATGTTCAAATCATGGTTCCTCATGTCCCTGATAAACGACTGGTGTTTGAAGTGACACGATCCTATTACGAATCATTACTCAAAGCGGGGGTTACCATTGCTGAGTATACTCCAGGATTTGTGCATGCGAAGATGATGATTGTTGATGATGAGGTTGCGACATTAGGCACCACAAACATGGATTATCGCTCATATTATTTGCATTTTGAATGTGGAATCATGCTTTATCACAGTTCCATTATCAAAACGATGAGTGAAGATTTTGATAAGACATTGAAAGAATGTGTTATAATCACACCGTTGAATATTGAGCAAACTCCATGGATGCTCAAAGTATTTAGAGCATTACTGAGGGTGTTTGCGACCATGTTATAGAGGGAGTATTATGAGTAAACTAGGATTAGTACTAGAGGGTGGAGGACTGCGTGCTGCCTACACGGCAGGAGTTCTTCGTTGGTTTAAAGACAATCATGTCAATGTTGATTTTGTGGTGGGTATTTCTTCAGGTGCTTTATTAGCAACACTATTTGTGGCTGATGAACGTGATGCTCTTAAACTACTTGCGGTTGATTACGCTTCAAAGAAAGAAAATGTTGGATGGAGCCCAATGTTACGGGAGTTTGCACCAGTTGGGTATAATTACTTATTTAAGGAAATCATCCAGAATAAATTAAAACTTGACATGAATAAAGTTATTCATGCTTCAATTCCACTTGAGATTGGGGTGTATGATTTGTATGATCAACAAACACTTTGGTTAACCAATAAAGATCTTGATCAAGAATGGAAGTTTGTTCATGCGGCGTGTGTCTTACCGATTGCTGGACGAGCGGTTCGTATTGGTAAGAAACGATACCTAGATGCAGGATTAACAAGCATGATTTCGATTGATCGTTCTTTAGCCAATGGATGCGATCGTCATATTGTTATCACAACAAAAGATAAAGATTTTGTTAGAAAACAAAATTCCAAACCACTTCAATTTGTGTTAGACATGATGTATTTAAGATTTCCAATCATGAGAAAGCAGTTTAGACTTCGTACTGGTATTTACTATGAGGAGAAAGCCAAAGTAGAGGCCCTAGAAGAAAAAGGGGAAGCTATCTTTCTAAGACCAAGCAAAGATCTTGGTGTCAAACGTTTTTCAGGAGATTATGATCAACTCAAAGCACTCTATGATTTAGGTTATCAAGACAGTGAAGATCGTAAAGATCAAATCCTATCCTTCATTCAATAAACAGCCCTTAATGTGTTTAAGGGTTTTTATTTGTGTGTGAATGAAAAGTTTACATTTTGTGATAATGTAAATAATTACATATTATGTAACAAATTTCTTGACATGTGAATGTAACATCCTTATAATCCCGACTTTAACAGTTAATGATGAAACGAAGAGGCGAAACCCTG
>CAYSNT010000126.1:0-3613 GCA_964432505.1 uncultured Erysipelothrix sp. | reverse complement strand
ACGGGTGTTTTCTTTGTGGCGTTTTTAATGTAAGCTGCTATTTCATAAGGATCGGTTAAAAAGTCGTTCATGCATTCTCCTTTAAGATGTCACTCATGGTGTAGTGACCGTACTCTAAGTCTAACAAACTTTTCGCTATCCTACACGCACCATGCGCAAAAATATCTTTACTTAAGGCACTGTGTGATAAAGTGATGATTTCAGAACCAAAGGCTAAGGACACACTGTGTTCTCCAACCACCTTGCCTAAACGCAATGAATGCACACCGAAAGTATTGGCTTGAACTCCTTCTTTGTGAGCTGAATCTGTCACCATGTGTTGACCTGTGTGTGAAGAGATGGTGTTTGCGAGCAGTTTTGCGGTGCCACTTGGAGCATCTTTTTTAAGCGTATGATGCGTTTCCACTACTTCAATGTTGATGTCTGAACCAAGGGTGGTTAGTGCTTGGGAAAGCAAATGATTCAATAAAGCGACCCCAATTGAAAGATTCGCACTTTCAAACACCACAGTGTGTTGTGAAGCTTCTTTCATCAGTTGATGATGTTCAACATTTAAGCCGGTGGTTGCGATTAAACAAGGAATATGATGTTGGGCTGCGTAAGTTAAGGTAGCTCTAAGAGCACTTGGTGTTGAGAAGTCAATGATCACATCAATGGGTTTTTGAACATGATCTAGACTTAAGTATTCATTGTCTTGAGTAGGGTGAAGCGTAACTCCCACCACATCACTGATCCAATCATAGGTTGGGATCACTTGTTTGAGAATTGAACCCATGACTCCACCACTTCCAATGATGGCTACACAACTCATAATGGTGCTCCTAGTCCATAGCTTTTCAATGTCTTCATAAGTTGCACATGGCTTTCAACACTGAGTGGAACCAAGGGTAGTCGTACCAATGAGCAGTTATACCCAATCGCATGTAATGCCACTTTAATTGGAACTGGATTGGATTCAATGAACAGATCTTTGTGCAGCTGTTCAAGTGAACTGTTAAGCAAGTGAGCTTCTTCACTTTGATGATTAAGAGCTAGATCACATAAGCGAGTGATGGTTTCAGGAATGAGATTTGCAGAAACTGAAATCACTCCATGTCCTCCCAATTCAATCACATCTACGATTTGATCATCATTGCCACTGTACACTTTAAAGTCATGAGGAACAATGTCAAGAATGGCTTTAATTTGAGTCAAATCTCCACTGGCTTCTTTCACTCCTACCACTCTTGGAATCTGGATTAAATCATGATAGGTGTGAGGAAGAATGTTTACTCCAGTGCGTGATGGCACATTGTATAGAATAAGTGGAAGATGGGTTGCATCAGAAATCGCCTTTACATGAGCCACAATGCCTGTTTGGGTGGGTTTCACATAGTATGGAGCCACAATCAACAACCCATCCACTCCTACTTCTTGCGCAAACAAGGAGAATTCGATGGATTCTTGGGTGTTGTTGGTGCCCGTGTTCGCAATAATGAGGATGCGTTTTCGTGATGTGTGTACCGCTCTTTCAATGAGCATCTTCTTCTCTTCTAAACTCATGAGTGCTGCTTCCCCTGTGGATCCACACACAATGATGGCTTGAGTTTTAGCTTTGATTTGTCGCTCAATGAGCTCATCAAATAATTCTAGATTAAGTCCTGTTTCACTAAAGGGGGTGATAATCGCAACGCCTGATCCATTAAACATGTTCATTTCTCCTTTCAATGAGTGTTTCAAGTATTTGTATCGCATTCAATGCTGCTCCTTTACGGATGTTATCCGCAATCACAAAGGCATGTAGACCATAAGGAACACTGTGATCATGATGTAGGCGGGTGACATAAGCGATGTCTTGACCACTGACTTCTCTTGGGGTGATGATGGAATCACTGACCTTCACAAAAGGATGTTGATTCAGTGCTTCAATGACCTGAGGAAGCTCACATGGCTGTGAGCATTCAAGTTGAATGTGCACACTGTGTGCATTCTTAACAGGAACACGCACACACAGAGCACTGATGGGCAGTGTGGGTAAATCCAGTATCTTTTGTGTCTCCAAGATCATTTTCTTTTCTTCTTTACTGTAGCCATCCTCCAGCAAAACATCAATAAGTGGAATCACATTATGGGCAATGCTTGTGGGATAAAAGGAAGGAGGTTCATCCTTTAAGGTTCTTTCTAAATCAAATAAACCTTGATAACCTGAACCTGAGACCGCTTGATACGTGGTATAGGACACTCGCTTTAAGCCAAAAGGTTTAAGGGCATTAAGCACTAAAACTGATTGAATGGTGGAACAATTTGGATTCGCAATGATGCCTTGAGTGTCATGTGAGAGTAAATCACCATTCACTTCAGGAACAATGAGTGGCACACTTGCATCCATGCGAAAGGCGGAAGAATTATCAATCACGACACATCCACTCGCTACTGCCAATGGTGCGTATTTCAAGGACACATGTCCTCCTGCCGAAAACAAGGCATAATCAAATCCTAATTCAAAACTATGTTCATTGAGCTCTTGAACCATCAGTGGTTGTCCTTGATACATCAACGTTTGTCCTGCACTCTTAGAGGAGGCAAAACAGGTTAATGATTCATAAGGAAATCCTTTTTCTTCTAAGATGGTGAGAAAGGTTGAACCCACCATTCCCGTTGCCCCTACAATGGCTATTTTCATACCATGACTCCTTCTCCAATGATGTGCGCTGGACCTTTTAAACTCCAACCCTTAGAGGTTTGTTTCACTTCAAGTTGTCCTCCTAAAACGTGGACGTGAAGTGTGGAAGATCCTTCGTCTAAGTGATGAATCAAATAGGCACTAGCCACACTGCCTGTACCACAGGAGTAGGTCCAACCCACTCCTCGCTCATACGTTCTGACTTGAATGTTTTTTTGATCAATGATTTTAATGAAGTTCACATTGATGTGGTGTGGAAAGAAGTCATGTGTGCATAATCGGTGAGCCAATGCATCACTGATGTGAAAAGGATCATCCACAATAATCATGCCATGAAGGGTTCCCATCAACATCACATGCATGTTCATTCCTTCTAGGTTGAGTGGTTGATTAAGATGGGTGGTTGAGTGGACATGAGGAGGACTCACTTCTTCGTGATAGGATGTAAACACCAGCTCAACATCGTTATCCTCATGCAGCGTGGACTCAATGACGCCAGCACGTGTTTCAACTTTGAATGACGTGCCTGCTAATAGTCCTTCTTTAAGACAAAACACAATGAAAGCACGATAGCCATTACCACACATGGAAGCAATAGTTCCATCCGCATTAAGATAGTTCATTTTAATGTCCGCAATCTCACTAACACTGGGATATAAGATTCCATCAGCTCCAAAGCCAAAACGACGATGACACGTTTTCTTGGCGACTTCACTAGGGTCTATAGGTTCTTCCCTAAAACAAAGAAAGTCATTACCTGTCGCATGAATTTTTGTGAAGGAATGGCTCATAACCCAAACTCCTGTGCAATCAATTGCACCGCCTGCAAGGTATGATCTTTACTCATGGTGTAGGAGATGGAGATTTCAGATGTGGTAATAAGTTTGTATGCAATATGATGGTCCGCAAACAATTGGAATAAGCGAGCTGCTACTCCAGATTGAGAGCGCA
>CAYSNT010000125.1:0-3625 GCA_964432505.1 uncultured Erysipelothrix sp. | reverse complement strand
TCTCTAATAGAATAGCCACTTCCAATTTAATCAGAATTTAGTCTGAAAATTTGCGAATGTGGATTGGAAAGAAGAAGCAAGGTATTAAACCTGAACTATAACTTACATAGGAAAAAGAGAAACTAAGAAAGTTAAGTCACCTCTTCTCGATATGCTAAAATAATGTTATCTAATCACATCAATTCAGGCCTTTATTAACTCAGTTCAGTCATGATTAGTTTAGTACATCATGACTTCAAACTTAACTATTTCAAAATAGTGAATGGAGAAACCAATGATCTATATTCTCTCAGGTATAGCTAAGTCAGGGAAATCCCTTATTGCTGATGACATCATTAAAACATATCCTATGAGAGTCATTTCAACAGACCTCATTATGATGATGTTACATTATGGTAATGATCAACTATCTATTGATATCAAAAAAAGTGATATCACGGTTAGTCATGCACTCAAACCCTATTTGTATGGCATGATTAAGTCATTATCAGGACTCAAGAGGAATTACTTAATTGAAGGAGTTCACATTCAACCTGATTTTGCTTATGAACTTAGTCAAGCATTTCCAGATAAAATCAAATGTGTTTTTTTAGGGTATAAGGATGCAGACCCTATCATCAAAGCAAATGAACTTAGAAGGCACATCAATGATCTTGACAATCCATGGTATGCATCAATGAGTGATATTGAACTCTTAGAATTAACAACATATATGATTCGTGAGAGTGAGAAGTGTTACCATGAATGTTTAAAGTATCAAATGAACTATATTGAAGTCACGGACATAATGAAAGATAAGTTTAATATCATCACACGTTTATTATCAAGTGAGATGTCATAAGGCCATTGCAACAGTTAGAGAGTGCAAATAAACAACTTGAGCAGATGTGTTATAACCCGATTTTTATTCATTGAAAATCAATTCAACAAAACTAAAACGGACTCACGATGATGAAGTGAGTCCGTTTTATTATCCTTTGTACTTAGTTTTATATCCAGGATTATCTTCTGGACGGTATTGATTAGGATATTGAATGTCTGTGCGAATGTCCATGGACACTTGTTTGAGTTGTTTGAAGATTCCATAGGGATTGGCTATACCCTTAAAAGTATCATGCATTGACTGTACACCATTTTTAGTAGACATGGTTTCGCCACTGAAGATTTTTATGGATCCCACATTCAGTAATCGTTCCAGTGGACCCACATTCACTTCTAAGTTTTGAATCTTATCAAAATCAACGGCTTTAAAGTCAATCCCAAAAAATCCACTGCGTAACATGACACGCTTTGTAGTGATGGCATAATTGACATTAGGATAAACCAATGCAAGGCGAAACATGTTGAGAATGCTACCCCAAAAAGGAAATGAATGCAGCAACATGAAAGGAATGATAAAACCACTCATTCCTCCAAAACCACCATTAAAAATGCTACTCATGAAAAAGAAATCAAATGCTCCCCAAACAAGACCAATGATAAGAAAAGGGATGCCTTGGGCCAAATAAGGAATAAAGGCAGGTTTTCCACTCCAAAGAATGGTTTCATCATTATCTTTAATGGCATCAAATTCCGGTGGTATACGTTCAAAATCATTCATAATTTAATTCTCCCTCACACAATATACTCTAAGTATACCACTGATTATGTGCACAGGAATGTCAATTTGTGACTTTAGGTTCATCCTAACAAGCATTCATCATAATGAAGTAAAGTAGTAATGGTCTTAGGTCGATATCATAAAAAAGACAGTGATATGGTCACTGTCTGATTGTGTTTGGATTATTTATTGAAATTGACTCATCCATGATTTAGGTTGACGATCAACGGTATAGATGCCCCAATTCTTCTCTGCTTCAAGAGGGTTATTTCCACCTTTCCAAGGTTCATCAAATGCTTCAAAGATAAACATGGTCACTTCATTGTTCTTGGACCAGTCAATCATTTGATTTAAGTAACCTTGATGATTGGCTTCATTGACTTCATCAAGATTCATGTTTTCGCTAGCGCTGGTGGTCCATCCAAATTCAGTAAAGATCACAGGAACATCTGGATAAATGGCTTTGGTGTTATGGTACTCATTGATGGTCATCTCAACCGCTTCACTGTAAGGAACACGTTGCCACAATGGATAAACATGAATGGAGATAAAATCAACCACTTTGGCTAGTTCAGATCCTTGAACACGCCATTCATGTGCACCTTCACAGAAAGACACAGGCACATCGGTTTTTGATTTCAAGTAGTGAGCATGTTCAACCAATTTTTCAGGATTCATTTTATTAGGATGCCATGATGCCATGTTTTCGTTGCCAATGGATACAGCCAATACAATGTCTTTGTATTGATTGGCAAGTTGAGCTAGTTGATCAAGTTGTTGGAAGTTTAAAACTTTGTGTTTTTCAATTTCCTCATCACTGTACTCTCCACCCCATGGACAATTAGGATTAGAGATTTCCCCCTTGGGTTCAACCCCAAGCATGACTTTAAGGGGAATCTGATGAGCAGTTATGACTCTTAACACTGATTGGGCATGATGGGAGACATCATACATACGAATGTAACTAAAATGCTTTGAAATAATGAGCAAGTCTTCTAACACCTCGGCATCACTTGGATAGGTTTGTGTAAGTGGACTTTGGTTATGGCGATAACCGGAATAACATACAGCGGGTTTATACTGAAACATAGATTGTCCTTTCTAAAGGGTTGATTGATAAATCATTTAAACGAATTATACCATAGCTTTTAAATGGTTAGATTGATGATGTTGATCATGATGAACAATGATTTCTTATCAACTGATAATTTGTACCAAGTTGAGATGAAAAAACGTTTAACTATGTTAAAATTGATTTAAGATGATTCAATGAGTTATGTTCATTTGATTGAAATCAACGATGATTATTCAATGAATACAAGATTAAACTCAACGATCAGAAAGTAGGATTGAGCATGTTAGAAGAACTATTCCAAACCATCTTCTTTAATATTACGATTATCTTTGGCGTATTTCTTCTAATGACGATTGTCGATTTTTCTTTCTATACAAAAAGTGCGATTGCCAAAATCATAATGGGTATTATTATAGGATTAGCCACAATTGTTACCATGATGAATGGGTTTCAACTAGAATCAGGCGTTGTTTATGATGCGCGAAGCGTTGTGATTGGTGTGGCTGCATTCTTTTTCCCGTGGATGACTTCACTTACAGCTGCCATCATTGCGATGGTGTACCGAGTTGCCTTGGGAGGTATTGGTGTTCTACCTGGATCATTGTCCATTCTCTCAGCATTTATTGTAGGCTTTATATGGAGGGAAAAAGTTCAAAAGAGACTTAAAGTGAATGCTTATTTTCAGTTTTATCTTTTAGGTTTTGTGATCCATGTTTTTGTGACATTATCACAACTATCTTTACCTTATCCTAGAAACATTGAAAACATCAAATTATTAGGTCCTGTCTTTTTAATACTATATCCTATCATTGTAATGATTCTTGGACTATTCATGAAAAATCATTATGATCGACTCAATGTTCGAAAGCAACTTGTAGAGAGTGAATCGCGTTTTAAAACCATCTTCAATGATTCACCAATTTCAATGATCCTTCATGATAGTGTAACTG
>CAYSNT010000124.1:0-3756 GCA_964432505.1 uncultured Erysipelothrix sp. | reverse complement strand
ATGCATTACTATACAAGAGAGAATACACATGAACCTACTGCGCTTTGAACTTAAACGAAAACTCACGGCACTGTTGTGGTGGAGCTTAGGATTAGGTTCACTTCAACTCATGATGCTCAGTTTTTTTCCTCTTATGGCTGAAAATCAAAGCATGTGGGATCTTATCTTAACCTATTATCCACCTGAAATGTTAGCCGCTTTTGGTTTAGCCAATGCTGCCTCATTAGGTAACATTGAAGGCTATCTCATTTTTTCCTTCATCTTTGCGCAAGTGGCGTTAGCCATCTTCGCAAGCATTGAAGGCTTTAATGCCCTCAGTGCTGAAGAAAGTGACAACATCGCTGATTTCTTACTCACTAAGCCCATTTCACGCACGTATGTCTTCACCATGAAGATCACTTCAGCTTTCATGATAATGACTTTGCTTTCAATCATCACATCTTTATTCACTCTGCTTGGCCTTCTATGGTTTGCTACGGATACCACACTCTCATTAAGTTTACTGTTTCTTTTCCTATCACTGCTTCCACTTCAATGGTTGTTTTATGTGACTGCTCTCTTAATTTCTCAGTTCATGGCCAACTTACGTAGTCCAACCACGTTAGCCATGGGATTAGCCTTTGGAATGTATTTTCTTTATGGATTAGGAGCAGCCATTGAAAGTGATTTCTTACGTTATTTCACTTACTTCAACTACATTGATATCTCTCTCATCCTTAATCAAGAACCCTTTGAAGTGAGTTTCATCATCCTTGCGGTTCTCATTGGATTAGGAGCATGTTTGTTAAGTTATCAATTGTATCTAAGACGCAACATTGTGAGTAAATAAGGAGGAGTATGAAACAGTATCTATTTGAACTTAAAAGTCATCGTAAATCCTTCTTCTTTTGGTCGCTCGCAATTCTTGTTTTTCTTACCATCATCATGTTGGAATTTTCAGCCTACAGAGATAATCCAGAGCTACTTCAACTACTCGAAGTCATTCCTCAAGAACTGTTGGTCGCGTTTAACTTAAGTAATGTCAACCTAACCACCGTCTCAGGATTCAGTGCCATTACACTAGAATACATTCATGTGGCCTTAGCCATTTATGCCATCTTGTTGGGGGTTATTATCGTTGCTAAAGAAGCTCGTTTTAAAACGGCGGATTTCTTGTATGTGATGCCACGCTCTCGCACCCATATCCTACGTATTAAATACATTGCAGGGTTAAGTTTGGTTGTGTTGATGATCATGATAACGGGACTACAATTTGCCTTAATTGCGTCACAATACCAACCTGAATCTTCTTATTGGTCTTATTTGCTTCGCTCCTTTCTTAACATGAGTGTGTTGTTATGGACCTTCTACAGTCTTGGATTTTGCTTAGCGTGTGTCATCAAAGGCACCAAACTCGCCAACACCATTGCCTCTTTGAGTGTATTCGCTTTATATTTACTTTCCATCATGATCAATCTAGTGGAATCACTGGATTGGCTCAAACCTGTTTCCTTGTTTTCCTATGTGAAGTTCAGTGAACTCATTACTCAAGATGTCATGAGTATTCAATCCTTTGTCTTATGTGCCTTGATTATCGCTTTAAGCACACTGCTTGGTTTCATTACTTATCCTAAAAAAGATTTAGGCCTTGTTCGCTAACTCACCTTCACTCACCCAAGAAAGGATTTGCCTATGCGTCGTCTAACCAGTCATCCGATATTAGACATTTCAAGTCAACCCACGATCACCTTTACCTTTGAAGACACCATCTTAGAAGGGGTAGAAGGGGACAGCATTGCGTCTGCGCTTATTGCTAATGGCATCGTAAGTTTTTCAACCTCCATTAAAAAACATCGCCCACGAGGGTTTTATTGTGCGATTGGAAACTGTGCTTCCTGTGAAATGAATGTGGATGGGGTATCCCATGTGCGTACCTGCATCACGCCACTCAAAGAAGGCATGATGGTGAAGAGGGAAAAACGATGAAAACGTATGATGTGATCATCATAGGAGGAGGTCCAAGTGGGTTGTGTGCGGCTCAACGTTGTGCTGAGGCAGGACTTGACACCTTACTTCTTGATCGTAGTCCATCCTTAGGGGGACAACTCATCAAACAAACCCATAAATTCTTTGGATCAAAAGAGCACTATGCGAAGTTTCGTGGCATTGACATTGCCAAACTATTACAGGAAAAATTAACTTCCTTTGAAAACTTAACCATCTATACTGAAACCACCGTGGTAGGAATCTATGAAGACTTTGTGGTGTCTACACTTCATCATAACCAATACAAGAAAATTCAAGCCAAAGCCATCTTATGTGCTGTGGGCGCAAGTGAGAAGTTTCTTGCCTTTGAAAACAATGATCTTCCTCAAATCATTGGAGCAGGTGCATTACAAACGTTAGTCAATCAAACCCATGTGGTGCCAGGGGATACCATGGTCATGATTGGCAGTGGCAACATTGGATTGATTGTGTCCTATCAAATGATGCAAGCAGGGATGAAGGTCAAAGCCATCATTGAAGCCAATGATTGCATTGGAGGTTACAAAGTGCATGCCTCCAAATTAAGACGATTGGGTGTGCCCATTTACACCAAGTCAACCATTAAACGTGCCATTGTCACTGTTAAACTTGAAGCGGTGGAAATCATACAGCTGGATGAACATTACCAAGAAATACCGAATACCAGTCAAATTATTCCTACGGATGTGCTGTGCATTTCAGTGGGGTTATCTCCACTTCATCAACTCACTTCCATGCTTAATGCGAAAAGTGCTTACATTCAAGAACTAGGAGGGTGGGTTCCACTCCTCGATGACACCTATCAAAGCAGTGTGCCAGGGTTGTTTGCCTGTGGGGACATGGTAGGCATTGAAGAAGCCAGTTCAGCCATGATGGAAGGCCATCTCGCTGCCCTTCATGTGTGTGCGTATCTCAAACAATCCCATCCTCAAGAAGCAGAACTGATACCCTACTATGAAAACCAACTCTATGAACTACGCAATGGCGTTCATGGAGCTAAAACCTTAAAAGGCATACTTAAGCGAAAGGAGGCCATGAATGCTCAATAAAACCGGTGTTCCCACACTGGAACAAGTTCAATCAGTTTTCTTTAATGAAGTCATGTTGTCATCCTTTAAGGCAGTCATTGAATGTTATGAAGATATCCCATGCAATCCTTGTGCCTTAAGTTGTCCAGTTAAGGCGATTACCATCTCTCCTACACTGCATTCTCAACCTGTGGTTGATCCTCAAGTGTGTACAGGATGTTCGATCTGTGTCAGTGTATGTCCAGGGTTAGCCATCATGTTAGCGAAAGTGCATCACGACACAGCTATCTTTAAGATTCCTTATGAAATGAATGAAACCTTTAGCCCACAACAAAAGGTGTATGCTCTCAATCGCTCTGGAGAAATCATCGGAGAAGGCGTCGTGCTTTCTGTCTCCAATAAGAAACATCAAAACAAAACCAGCATCATTGAAGTGCAAGTGGATAAAGCACTCCTTCATGATTTCATTACCATAAGGGGGATTCATCATGGATAAGTCGAATGTGATTATCTGTCGCTGTGAAGATGTTTCACTTGACGATCTCACTCGCAAAATGGAAGAAGGATACACCACCTTTGAAGCCTTAAAACGCATACTTCGTGTCGGGATGGGACCCTGTCAAGCCAACACCTGTGCCCATTTGATTCAAAAAGAACTCGCACAGTTTCTAAATCAAGACATGAGTGAAGTGAGTGTGCATAAAGTAAGACCCCTTACCTTAGG
>CAYSNT010000123.1:0-3795 GCA_964432505.1 uncultured Erysipelothrix sp. | reverse complement strand
TTCTACGATTTGTTTGCATGAGTATTCTAACATCATCAAAGATTAAAGTCAAATTCTTTTCAATGTGATATAATCTTACAGTGTTATGAGGTACATTTATGAAACTTAAAAATTCTTATTTTGTGACGTATAAAGAAAATGTAAAGGATGAAGAAGCTGTTTCAGGTAATCTTCTTGTCCGCGGAGGATTCATTAAAAAGAATTCTGCTGGTGTGTACATGTATTTGCCTTTAGGCTTTAAAGTCTTAAAGAAGATCGAAAACATCGTGCGTGAAGAAATGAATGCTACGGCATCTCAAGAAGTCTTAATGCCATCTTTGATTCCAGAAGATGTGTATATCGCTTCTGGGCGTCGTCATTTGTTTGGTTCAAGCATGTTTGCTTTCAAAGATCGCTTTGATCGCAACGTAGTCTTAGGTCCTACACATGAAGAACTGTTTGCGGTAGCTGCAAGTGCTCACATTAAATCGTACAAGAATCTTCCTTTATCGTTATACCAATTCCAAACCAAGTTTAGAGACGAACCTCGTCCTCGATTTGGTGTGATTCGTGTCAGAGAATTCATCATGAAAGATGCCTATACATTCGATAAAGATCTTGATGGACTTCAAAAGAATTATGATGCGATGGTGAAGGCTTACATTCAATCGTTTAATAAAATGGGATTACATTATCGTATTGTTAAAGCGGATACTGGTGTCATGGGAGGACTTCTTTCGGAAGAATTTCAAGCCATTACAGACATTGGAGAAGATACCATTGTCTTTTGCCCATCCTGTGATTACTCTGCAAACTTAGAAATCGCAAAAAGACAAGTGAGTGAACATGCAACACCAGCATTAGCCAATCAATACACTCAATTTCATACTCCAAACTTAAAAACAATTGAACAATTATGTCAAGCTTATGAACTTGAACCTAAATCCTTAGTGAAAACCCTTGTATACATGATTGATGAAAAACTTGTAGCAGTAAGTGTGTGTGGTCATCGTGAAGTCAGCACTGTTAAACTTCAAAAGCATTTTAATGCTACATCGGTAGAATTAGCTACTCCAACACAGTTAGCTGATGCAAACATTCAAATGGGTTATATTGGCCCAGTTAACTGCCCTATTCCACTGTTAGTTGATGAAGAAGTGTATTCATTAACCACCATGATGACTGGCGCAAATGAAATGGACATGCATTTTGTGAACGTATCCTTGTTGGATTTTAGTGCTCATGAAGTGGCTGATGTCAGCATGGTTCATCGTCATGATGCGTGTCCAGAGTGTCATGCTCCTTTGGAAATTCAAAAAGGCATTGAAGTGGGTAACACCTTTAAACTTGGGGATAAGTACTCTAAGGCTATGAATTTATACTACAGTGATGAAACCAACACACTTAAACCAGTCATCATGGGAAGCTATGGTATTGGTTTAGGTCGATGCATGGCTGCTATCGTTGAACAACACCATCGGGAAAAAGGCATTGTTTGGCCAATCCATGTTGCTCCTTATGAAGTTGGATTAATTGTGGTCTCAACCAAAGATGAACATGCTTTAACCCTCGCCAACGAAATGTACTCAACACTTCAAAGCATGAAAATGGATGTTGTTCTCGATGATCGTGATGAGAGAGTTGGTGTCAAATTCAATGATGCTGAGCTCATTGGAATCCCATTTCAAGTGGTCTTTGGAAAAGCACTTCAAAACAATCAAGTCGAACTTAAGAACATGTATGATCAAAGCACAACGCTAGTGGATCTTCATGACTTAAGTCAAACACTACACACTTTAATCGAAAAACAGAAAGAGAAGAGACATGGATAAAATATTTGATTATGAAGATGTGCAACTGATCCCCAATCGTTGCATTGTCACATCTCGTAGTGAATGTGACACAAGCCTTAGCTTAGGAAACTATAAGTTTAAACTCCCTGTGGTTCCCGCAAACATGCAAACCATCATGGATGAATCATTAGCACTCAAACTTGCGAAAGCGGGTTACTTCTATATCATGCATCGTTTCAATCCTGAAACACGTCTAACCTTCATTGAAGACATGCATGCTCAAGGATGCATTGCTTCCATTTCTGTTGGAGTAAAGCCTGAAGAATTTGATTTTATTGAACAATGTGCGAAACAAGATCTTGTGCCTGAGTTCATTACTATTGATATTGCACATGGTCATGCTCCAAGCGTGGTGAACATGATCAAACACATTAAAACTATACTTCCACAATCCTTTGTGATTGCGGGAAATGTGGGTACACCTCAAGCGGTTATTGAGCTTGAACAAGCGGGTGCTGATGCGATTAAGGTTGGAATCGGGACTGGTAAAGTGTGCATCACCAAACTTAAAACCGGATTTGGAACCGCAGGCTGGCAATTAGCTGCCCTTCGCTGGTGTGCTAAAGCAGCCACAAAACCTATCATTGCGGATGGTGGTTTAAGAACCAATGGTGATATTGCCAAGTCATTACGCTTTGGAGCAACCATGGTCATGATGGGAAGCATGTTTGCAGCTCATGAAGAATCTCCAGGTCAACGTATCAACATTAATGGGGTTGACCACAAAGAGTACTTTGGAAGTGCTTCAGAATTTCAGAAAGGTGAGCGTAAAAATGTTGAAGGTAAGAAAATCCATCTTCAAAGTAAAGGATCCATCTTTGACACTCTAAAAGAGATGCAAGAGGATTTACAATCCTCCATTTCCTATGCAGGGGGGAATACCCTTAATGCATTGAAGACTGTGGATTATGTTATCGTTAAGAATGCAGTGATGATTGATTAAGAATGCCCAATGCATTCTTTTTTTGTAACTTATCCGTCTTCTTATGCAGTTGATAAGCGAGATTGTATCTTGTTGTCTAGGTTGATTATAATTACAGTGAGGTGAACTCTATGAAAAAACATATCATCTTATTACTCTCTCTACTTACAGCCTTTGTATTAGCAATTCAACCTGCTAAACTACCGAAAGCAATGGGTTTGTCTTCCTTTGAATCAGAAGATGAACTTAGACGTGTGGCCTCCATTTTTGCGCAACGATCAAAAGATTATTATTTTGCTTATCGTGACAATAATGTTGCTGAAAGTCTTGCTCCTAGCTTAGACTCAAAAGGCAGCATCACGCAAACCAACACCCAAATCCAAGGCATTGATGAAGCAGATACCTTAAAGAGTGATGGTGAGCATGTTTACACCTTGTTTGAAAATGTCATTCGCATGTATAAGATTGAGGGTGACACGTTAAAGCTTGTCAAGAGTGTGAAGTATGACTACGAGAAAATGAATGCGTATGCTTTACTTTTAGTCAATGATCAACTCGTCGTACTCGCGACTTCAGGAGGTTGGTGGTTTAGACCTTATCAAGACTTTGGACCAGAGTCCAATGAAGATGAAGTGAAACCAAATCCTGGTGTGAGTGAACCTTCTTATCCAGGTGATGGATCTAATCTAACTGAACCAGAACCAACAAATCCAAACTCAGGTGTGGATGGGGATCAACCTGTGGATGATGAACCCATTGATGTGGTGAAGCCTGAAGGTGATGATATCATTGATATTATGCCTATCATGCCTCCAGGACCAATGCAACCCTTCACTCATCATGTGATGATCCTTGATAAGACCAAATTACAAAATGAACATCATCTTGAAATTGAAGGATACATGATTGGATCACGCTTAAATGGTACAACCCTCATTCTAGTGACTTCTAAAGGCAATTGGGTTGCAGAAGAAGACATTAAAGATTTAGAAGCCAAAGATGTTCTTCCTACGATTACACTAGATGGTGAAGATTTTGTCT
>CAYSNT010000122.1:0-3806 GCA_964432505.1 uncultured Erysipelothrix sp. | reverse complement strand
ATACCATGGTGCTTTGATCATGCTTCGATCATAACGAAGTGAAAGATGAGTATCATACCCTGCTTCAATAAGGTTACCTTGAGAATCTAAAAGAGGATGGACAGAAGTTATTTTGTGTTGCATAGTGGTTCCTTTAGTCATGAAGATAGAGGGTAACCATGACCGTGTCATTTGCTCCCTTACCAATGGCTTGTCGAATGGTTTGATTAATGGAAATGATTCGATCACTGTCTTTTCTTGGGGCAAGGTTGATGTTATTGACCTCATATCCATCAATGGTGCCTGAAACTTTCCACCGTCCCCATTGACCTTTAAGCTCTTGCGTATTGGGAATAATCAAATGATACGTCCATGCGCCAAAACCCCATTTGTATTGAAGTATTAGAGGTTCATTGTCAAGTAATAGTTCCATCATTTCCTCCACAGTGTTTAGGATATCATACCTTGAAATTCAAAAAAATCAAAGCATGATGGATGATCACCTCGCTTTGATTGAATTAAATTTTAACTATACTCAAAATCAATGATTACTCTTTGACTTGCATCTTAAGCACTTCAAATCCCACTTTATTAATGGCTGCTTTCATGGCATCTACATTGACTTGAGTCTCATCAAAGGATAGTTTGACTTTACTGGCATTGAATAACACCGATATACTCTCTTTATCGATACCTGTAATAGATTTAAGTGCTCCTTCAATTTTCATTGAACATGAAGGACATACTAAGGTTTCAAGTTGTAATACGGCTTTTTTCATGATTTTACTCCTTTTTGATAATTTAATAATCTCATCCCATTCACAATCACCACCAAGATACTGAGTTCATGCACAAGCATGCCTATCGACATGTTCATCCATTCACTTAAGAAAACATTGGCAAGCAGGAAGAGAACCACCCCAATCGCAATCACGATGTTTTGAGTCATGTTGCTCATCATGGCTTTGCTTAAGCCAATCGCATGCACCAAATGTTTAAAATCCGATTTCATCAAGACCACATCTGAGGTTTCAATCGCCACATCCGTTCCACTTCCCATCGCTATCCCAATATCAGCTAACGCAAGTGAAGGACTATCATTGATACCATCCCCCACAAAAGCAATCTTCTTTCCTTGATTTTGAAGGTGTTGAATATACGTAGATTTATCTTGTGGCAACATCGAAGCATGTGCTTCATCAAGTCCAAGTTCTTGTGCAACACGTTGCACACTTTGCTCATGATCTCCAGATAGAAGAATAAGTGATTTTATTCCACTTCTTCTGAGTTGAATCAAATCTTCTTTCACATGAGGACGAAGAGGATCTTGTAGTCCAAACATGGCTTTGAGCTGTTGATCAATGGCGACCAAGACGATGGATGAACCTTGTGATTGTAGATGTTCTAGGGTTTGTTGCTGGGATGGTGTAAAGTTGACATTGAATCGAGTCATGCATGCCATATTACCAATGATAACCGTAATGTCATTCACCTGAGCGACCAAACCTTCACCTTGAATCACTTCCATGGAGTGTACAGGTAGCACTGCAGCATCCTTCATGTGATTGATCAATGCCTGAGCTAAAGGATGATTGGATTCTCTTTCAATGGAAACAATCAAGGATTGAAGCAATTGTTCATCGTCATCATAAGTATAATCTTCAATCACTTCAGGTTGACCTTGTGTAAGGGTACCTGTTTTATCAAAGACGACGGTATTCACTTGACTTAAGGTTTGTACCACTTCACTGCCTTTAAAGAGAACCCCATGTTGAGCTCCGTTACCAATCCCTGCAACGGCAGACACTGGAACCCCAATGACGAGTGCTCCAGGACATCCCAAAACCAAGATAATGATGGCTGTTTCGATGTCTTGGGTCAACAACCACACTAATAAGGAAAGAAGTAAAACCAGTGGTGTATAAATACGTGAGAAGCGATCAATGAAGCGTTGGGTGGTTGTTTTGGAATCTTGAGCTTCTTCCACCAGTTCAATGATCTTTCCAAAAGTGGTATCTTCTCCCACACGTTGTGTTTGAATGGTGAGTGTGCCATTATCAAGAATGGTTCCCGCATACACCCAATCACCTGATGTTTTAGAAACTGGCATGGATTCGCCGCTGATGGATGCTTCGTTGACCACACCACTTCCTGATATCACAATGCCATCCACTGGGATGTTGGATCCTGTTTTAACTAAACATAGGTCATTGAGCTCTATCTCATCAACACTGACTTCCTCAAAACTTTGATCGTCCTTGATTCTTAAAGCCGTGAGTGGAGCTAAACTGAGTAAACTTTGAATGGCTTTGCGAGTTGTATTAAGGGTTTTTGCCTCTAAGAAGGATCCAAAGAGAAACAAGAAAGTCACTATGGCCGATTCTTGGTACTCTTGAATCAAAAAGGCAGCAATGACAGCGACAGTAACCAAGACCTCAATGCTTATCACTTTGACCTTTAGTGCTTGAATAGCTTGCAACGCAATGGGTAAAACCCCAAGCATGGATGCAATGATTAAGGCAAACGTAAAGAGCTCATCGTTTTTAAATAAGAATGAGGAAGCATAAGCAACCAGAATGAGTGTTCCACTGATGAAGGTGATGGTGTTTTTGTGTTTAAAAATCAACGCTTGAATCTTATTCACGATACGTTCCATTCGCTTGATCCAACTCTTTTAACATCACATACACCGCTTCATACGTTTCACACACATCATCAGGCACCCGGTAATGTTCACTGACCTTTTGTAAAGCATAAAAGATTTCATCTAATGAAGTGCCTTCATTTTCAATCACATGATGATCAAGTTGATTAAAGAGGGCTTTCACATCATGAAACTCAGGATGATGATCACCATGAACACGATCCACCACAGGGACGATTTGTCTTAAACGTTGTATACGAGAATTAAAAACATCAAGGAATGATTGATTCATACTTTGTCCTCCTGACATGGGTTCTACTAAGACAAGTATAATGGACACTGACAATCATTTCCTTGATGTACATCAAGTTTTACTGCGAAGATAAAGATTCCAGATTAAGTAGTTCAATGTGCTTGTTGGAATGTTGCTTAATCAAATGAGCATCTTCAAATTCAAACAACGTGCGACTCAATGTTTCAGGGGTGGTTCCTAAATAAGAAGCTAAATCTTTCTTACTTAACTCTAAGTGAACATGACAAGACTCATCCATCGATTCAAGTAAATACATACTTAAGCGTTTATTCACACTTTCATTGACTAATCGTGTGTTGTTTCTTTCCACTTCTTCTAATCGTTGTGCAAAGATAGTGAGCATTTTAACCGCAATTTGAGGATAGCGACTCATGAGTTCTTGCAAGTCTTCTCTTCGTATCTTACAAATGGTGGTATCCACCATGGCGGTTGCAAAATCTTCATGATGACTTTCTTTAAATAAAGCCATTTCACCTGTATACTCACCAGGATTAAGGATACGTGTGAGATGTTGCTTTCCATTCTCGGAGAGACGATCAATACGAATGCGTCCTTCATTCACAATGAGTAAACCATCACTCATTTGGTTGGCTTGGTAAATGCTTTCACCTTTTTTGTAATGAATGGATTGTACTTTATGATGCACCTCATGTTGCGACTCTGCATCCAGATGACTAAAGATAGGAACACGCGAAACACAGCTTGTTTCATTCAAGGTGTGGCATGAGCAGTGATGACAAGTTTGTTCGTGCATAGGACCTCCAACAATTCTATATCTATACAATACACTTAAAAGAACTTCATTTCAAAATAAACGTAAAAAAACTACCTTCTCAATAAGGTAGTATGGTTTCTATTTCGCTTTTGTAA
>CAYSNT010000121.1:0-3834 GCA_964432505.1 uncultured Erysipelothrix sp. | reverse complement strand
AACAACGTGCGATGAACAAGTGGAATGAATTATTTGAAGCGATTTCAAACCCAAACCTCTATTTACCTATTCGAGTGATTTCATACTCGATAGGAGCAGCATTATTGAAGTGTTGTGAGTTGAATCATTCAATTTCAACTTCCTTTTCAGATGTTCCATTTTCCATTGCATTGATTAAGGGTGTTGAACTTCAGCCTATTGAAGTCAATTATGATTCAACCATTAAAGACCTTATTGCATCCTATCATCAAGAGACGCAAAACATCATTGAGAGGACACTTAATAAAAATGAGTGTGTTTTAAAGGGATCATTTCCTCTCATTAGTCTTAACATCTACAATGCGCGTTATTTTCAAGGGTATGCTACATCAACCTATTTTGTCGCTTATACTGATCAAGGTGAGTTAAAGGTACTTAATGGTGATTTTGTGGTTAAACTTGATCAACTGACTTTACTTGAAGTGTATCGTCAGTAAAAAAAGGAGACAACAATGTGGAATGAGTTAAATCACCCATGGCAAAAAGCTTTTGAATTAGCATGGATATCGTTTAAAAAGGGGAGTATTCCGATTGGATGTGTGATTGTTAATGAGCATGAAGAACTAGTGACTGAAGGAAGAAATCAGATTTATGATCGAAGTAGTCAACATCCATTAGCCTTATCCATCATGGCTCACGCAGAAATGACAGCATTAAGTCAATTAAAAGTTGATGATCATCCAAATGTAAGAAAGTATACTTTATACACAACCATGGAACCTTGCCCAATGTGTTTTGGAACCTCTGTCATGATGAACATAAGAAACATTGTTTATGCAGCACATGATCGATTTGCAGGAGCATCAGTTTTAAACACATCTATGGATTATATCAAAGAAAAAAACATTTCGATTACTTTTGCAGGTCCAGAAGTTGAAGTATTTCAACTTGTGCTTCAAACAGCATTTGAAGCACAAAGAAGACATCCTAGGATGCAGGCAATTTTAAGCGCATGGGCAATAAGCAACAAGAAAGCAGTTGATTTAGGACTAAGCCTTGCTAAGGAACATTTTTTCAATCATAATATTTCAATTAGTGATATTTATGATGGTGTGATGAAGCGTTATTATGGTATTGAGCAACCATAAAACAATGTTTAACTTATCATGGAAGGAGACCTATGGCTATACATCCTACACAACAAAGACTAAGAGATCAAAGCATTGAACCAACGCTAGAAATCATCGCAAGTTATCTTAAAGAAGCCATTGATGCTTACCTTACTTTTATCAATCAGGTTAGTGCTTTAGGAGTTGACTTTCATTATCAATATTATCCTGATGGTCAAGCGTGGCTTGGAAAAGGGGTGTATCGGTGGTTAGGGAAACGTGGTGGCAAGAAAGAAATGAACCTGTTTTGGTGTTCAATCTGGGATGACTATTTCAAAATCACACTATACTTTCCAGAGAGTTCTCGATCACTTTTACTGAGTTTGAATCTATCATTTGATACCAAGAAGATGATCAGTGACACAAAAATCATGAGTGAGAAGTTTAGAACTTTGCCTTTGGTTTTTGATATAAAAATGAGTTCTGTGTGTGATGATGTTGTTGAGTTGATTCAGTTTAAAATTGCACACAACACTAAGTAATTGATAATGATGTTTAAAAGATTGCTCAGTACGACCTAAGATTGGAGGTGACTTAATGATGAATAAAATCATGATTATCGGATGTCCAGGAAGTGGTAAAAGCACCTTCGCAAGAAAACTGAATCAAATAACACAGATTCCCCTTTATCATTGCGATATGTTGTATTGGAATGTGGATAAAAGCTATGTAAGTAAAGAGGTGTTTGTTCAGCGATTGAATGAAATTATTAGCAGTGATCAATGGATCATTGATGGTAATTATGGGTCCACAATGAAGCTAAGGCTAGAGGCTTGTGATACTGTTTTCTTTCTTGATTTCAGTGTTGATGTTTGCTTATCAGGACTTGAATCCAGAAAAGGTCAACTAAGAGAAGACATGCCATGGAGTGGCAGTGATGAGCAGTTGGATGAAGAGTTATATCAGTTTGTTTTAAACTACAACACACTTAATCGTCCCATTGTACTTGAACTACTCAACGGATATTCAAACAAGTATATTAAGATCTTTGAACATCGAAATGAACTTGATGAGTATTTAAATCTACTTAATCAAACATTCATTCAATAAGAGGTGCATGAAATCAAAGGAGTAAGTATGAACATTGTTTTAAAACAAGTGACGTTTGAAGAAAAAGAAACGCTGAGAAACTTATTGGAAAAATACGACTATGAATTTTCGCAATACGATCATAGAGATGTTGATTCATTGGGTTTGTTTGGGTATTTTTATCTGGACCATTATTGGGTAGAATCAAATCGTTGGGCCTATTTTATTATGGTTGATGAGAAACTGGCTGGATTTGTGATGGTGAACACTTATCCAGAGGTCAAAGATCAAACATGTGACTTTCAAATAGCTGAGTTCTTCATACTGCACAAGTATCGTAAAAGAGGTGTTGGATACACTGCTTTTAGTGAAGTACTTAAGCGTCATCAAGGAAGATGGCAACTCAAAGTTCATCCTAAAAATGTCACTGCCGATTCTTTTTGGCAGAAAAGTATCAATGTTTTAACGAATGGACAGTATGAAAAAATTCTATCTTATCCTGATACTGAATACGATGATGGTACATGTGGACACATTTATTTCTTTGATAACACAGCCAAAAAAGAGTGAGTGTTGAAAAGCATTTTTATGAGGATTGTGCTATAATACCACTGTTTAATTGATGAAAGGATAAATAAAACCCAATCATGATTGATTGGAATCAAATAAAGATATGCTAAAAATATTCAAAACACTTTTATTAGCTTTAATTCCAGCAACCTTAGTTGCAGTCTATTCATATCGTGAGAAAGCCATTCTATTGATTCTTGTTGGGGTCGTGTCTGCAGTGGCCTCAGAAGCATTGTTTCAATGGGTTTTTAAACGTAAATACACCTATAAAGATGGTGGAGCTGTGGTTACAGGTCTACTTTTAGCTTTATCAGTTTCTCCTTCTACACCTTTGGTGTTACTCGCAGGAGCTGCTGCCGTTGCGATTATTTTAGGAAAACAGGTATATGGAGGATTTCCAAAGAACATCTTTAATCCTGCACTCCTTGGTCGATTGTTTATTGTGTACTTGTTTCCAACTGCCATGCAACCATGGCTATCACCAGTGGATATGGTTTCAACTTCAACTCCACTACGTGTATTAAGAGAAACAGGAGAGGCTTCAACCTCAATACTTAATCTTTTCTTAGGAAATGTAGGTGGAAGCATTGGTGAAATATCAGCTTTAGCCATTTTATTAGGTGCGGCATATCTCATTCATAAGAAATTTGCCAATTATCGTATTCCAGTAGGGATTCTATCTGCGGTAGCCGTTGTTGCAGTGTTAACTGGGCAAAATCCTTTCTTCCATTTATTCTCAGGTAGCTTAATGTTTGCATCCTTTTTCATGGCGACAGATCCTGCAACTGCTCCAAAATCAGATAAAGGGAAATGGATTTATGGTGTTTCAATTGGGTTAATGGTGATGTCTATTAGATTGTGGGGTTGGGTTCCTGAAGGAACAACCTTTGCGATTTTAGGTATGAACTATTTAGTGCCTTTCATCAATACTGAGTTGGATCGTTTAAAGGCAGCTAAAGTCAAAAAAGAAGCATAGAACCATTTTAAACATCTGATTGTGATTACATACTCAATTGAATCAATTGATTTGGTTTAAACTAAATGAACTTTATCATTAGCCACCGGGTTAATGTGTAAGGTGTATCCC
>CAYSNT010000120.1:2674-3865 GCA_964432505.1 uncultured Erysipelothrix sp. | reverse complement strand
GTTTTTGGTAAAGTTAATAAGGGCACGCCCCTAAATGATAGGTGCGGCTTTTTTGTTTTATGAAAGAGAAAATGAGGTTTTTATGGCAAAATATATCTTTGTGACAGGTGGGGTTGTTTCAGGTATTGGTAAAGGTATTATTGCGACTTCATTAGGTCGTTTACTTAAAGATCGAGGACTTAAAGTCTTCATGCAGAAGTTTGATCCATACATCAACGTTGATCCTGGAACCATGTCTCCTTATCAACATGGAGAGGTTTTTGTGACCAAAGATGGGGCAGAAACCGATCTAGACTTAGGTCATTATGAGCGTTTTATTGATGAAGAGCTGACACAAAGTGCTTCCATCACCACAGGACGTATTTATTCCACTGTCATCGCAAAAGAAAGACGTGGGGACTATTTAGGAGCAACGGTTCAAGTGATTCCACACATCACGGATGAGATTAAGGCTAAAGTGTATGCGGCAGCCAATGAATCCAATGCGGATGTGGTCATTACTGAAATTGGTGGTACGGTCGGGGACATTGAATCACTTCCTTTCTTAGAGGCAGCACGACAAGTGCATGCGGAACATGAAAAAGAGGATGTTTTATTCATTCATACCACTTTGGTTCCATTAGTACCAGGAGGGAATGAGTTAAAGACTAAACCAACACAACACTCCTATAAAGAACTCATGTCTTTAGGGATTAAACCAAACATTATTGTGACACGATCAGAGGAACCCCTCTCGGCTGAGGTAAAACGTAAGATAGCATTATTCTGTGATGTACGTGAATACGCCATCATTGAATCGTTAAATACAAAGAACATATATGATATTCCACTTTCCTTTAAGAACCAAGGATTTGATGATTATGTGCTCCATAAACTCAAAATTGATGCCCCTGAAGCCAATATGAGTGAATGGAAAGCGATGATTGATCGCGCAAACAATCTTAAACATTGTGTCCGTATTGCCTTGGTTGGTAAGTATGTGCAACTTCATGATGCTTATCTTTCTGTCGCTGAGTCATTGAAACATGCTGGGTATGATCATGATACCCATGTGGAAATTGAATGGGTGAATTCAGAAAAGCTTTCCATTGAAACAATAGTGGAGTCACTTTCTCATGTGGATGGCATTCTTGTGGCAGGTGGCTTTGGAGGTCGTGGTATTGAAGGCAAGATTGCAGCTGCTCATTATGC
>CAYSNT010000120.1:0-2574 GCA_964432505.1 uncultured Erysipelothrix sp. | reverse complement strand
ATCTTATCAAAACATGGTGTGTTATTCTCGGGTGTTTCACCTGATGGAGAACTTGTGGAAATCATTGAACTTAAAGATCATCCTTGGTTTGTGGGATGTCAATTCCATCCTGAATTCAAATCACGACCAAACCGTTCACATCCGCTTTTCAGTGGATTCGTGAATGCATCTTTAATTAATCATTTAAAAGGTGTAAAATAAAGGCGACACTATGAGGAGGTATATATGGGATTAGTATCTGCAAAAGAGATGTTACAAAGAGCTCGTCAACATGGTTATGCGGTAGGGCAATTCAACATCAATAACTTAGAATGGACTAAAGCCGTCTTATTGACTGCACAAGAAATGAAGTCTCCAGTTATTTTAGGAGTATCTGAAGGTGCAGGAAAATACATGGGTGGATATCGTGCTGTCGTAGGTATGGTTAAAGGCATGGTTGAAGACCAAAAGATCACAGTGGATGTCGCCATTCACTTAGACCATGGAACATACGAAGGAGCTCAAAAAGCAATCGAAGCGGGATTCACTTCCGTTATGTTTGATGGCTCACATTATCCAATTGAAGAAAACGTACAAAAGACCAAAGACATTGTTGCGTTAGCACATTCCAAAGGCATTAGCGTTGAAGCTGAAGTTGGCGCTATTGGTGGCGAAGAAGATGGCGTAATAGGTAGTGGTGAAGTGGCTGATCCTAAAGAATGCAAAATGATTGCTGACTTAGGGGTAGACTTATTGGCTGCTGGTATTGGTAACATTCATGGTAAGTATCCAGACAACTGGAAAGGATTAGACTTTGAAGTACTTCAAGAAATCCAATCCTTAACGGGTCAAATGCCACTCGTTCTTCATGGTGGTAGTGGAATTCCTACAGATATGATTAAGAAATCCATTTCATTAGGGGTTTCTAAGATTAACGTTAACACTGAACTTCAAGTGGACTTTGCAGCTGCAACTCGTAAGTACATTGAATCAGGTAAAGATTTAGAAGGTAAAGGATTCGATCCTCGTAAACTTCTTAAACCTGGATATGATGCAATCTGTGCAACCATTAAAGAAAAAATGGTTGAATTTGGAAGCGCTGGACAAGCTGAATAACACTAGAGATGATGGATCATTCCATCATCTTTTCTTTTCGATGCTTAGATGACCATCCTTAAGATTTAGTGTATAATAGTGAAGAATTGAGGCACATTTATGACACAAGTACTAAAAATCGAAGGACAACATCCTCTTAAAGGCACTGTTCGCATCAGTGGTTCAAAGAATGCAACTGTAGCACTCATCCCAGCCACCATACTATCATCACAAGGTCCGGTCTCCATCATTGGAGTTCCTCATATTTCTGATGTGGAATCCTTAAATCAACTGCTTTCTTTTCTTAATGTGGAAGTAGCAACCCCAACTGAAGGTCATCTCATCATTGATCCAACGAATTTAAAGAACATGTCGTTAGATCATCCTGCCGTCAATAAACTCAGAGCTTCATATTACTTCATGGGAGCTTTATTGGGACGTTTCAAAGAAGTGAAAATGAAAATGCCTGGAGGATGCTATTTAGGACCACGTCCTATCGATTTGCATCTTAAAGGATTTGAGGCATTAGGTGCGAGTGTTGAATACACCCAAGGGTATTACCACATTAAAGCAGAGAAACTTATAGGGAATAAAATCTTTTTAGATATTTCTTCAGTGGGTGCAACCATTAATATCATGCTTGCGGCTACCTTAGCGCAAGGTAGAACCACTATTGAGAATGCTGCGAAGGAACCAGAAATCATTGACGTTGCTAACATGCTTAACCGCATGGGAGCAAACATCAAAGGGGCTGGTACCAATGTGATAACCATTGAAGGAGTAGATCATTTAGGTGGAACCTTCCATGAGATCATTCCAGATCGTATTGAAGCTGGAACCTATATGATTATTGCAGCAGCAGCAGCGGAAGAAATGATGATTGATAATGTTATTCCACAACACGTTGAAAGTTTAATTTCAAAACTTAAAGACATGGGTGTCAGTGTTAAAGTCGAGAAAGATCATGTGATCATTAAAAAAGGTCAAAATCTCAAACCAGTGGATGTGAAAACACTTCCTTATCCTGGGTTTGCGACCGATCTTCAACAACCACTCACCACCTTACTTACACAAGCCCATGGTGAATCCATTGTGAATGAAACCATCTATACTGAACGTTTCAAACACTGTTTAGAACTTCAACGCTTAGGTGCAAACATCACCTTATCTCCTGCAACTTCCATCATTAAAGGAGCTACACCTCTTTTTGGAGATCATGTCACTGCGACAGATTTACGTTGTGGAGCATCACTAGTAGTAGCGGGATTGATTGCGCAAGGAACAACCACCATCCATGATGTGTATCACATTGATCGAGGGTACGATGAACTTGATCAAAAACTCATTGCGTTAGGGGCAAAAATTACACGCGTTGATCTAGAATAACAAGGTTATTATTCACTATTATTATGATTTGGATACTTGTATCTGACTCATAAAGATGTTATTATAGTCAAGCAAAACTTACTTTGATAATCCATAAATTATCAAGGCGGAAGG
>CAYSNT010000119.1:0-3974 GCA_964432505.1 uncultured Erysipelothrix sp. | reverse complement strand
AATCAGTCAAGTTTGTACTTGTTGTTTCCTATTTAGTTTTCAAAGATCCATGTTTTGCACCGCTTAGGTGCCTTACTATAATATCAAAGGGGGATATTAAAGTCAACTCATTTTTTGCGTTATTTTCACTTTTTTTGAAGAAATTTTATGTTGCTCATCAATAAACAAAGTGCCCACTGTTTAGGTGGACACCTTGTGATTTTTTGTGTATTGATCTAAATATTCATACACTGTTTGCTTGTTGAATGGTTCCTTATTGTGTTTGATGAGCTCTATAATTTGATTCAAGGCTGCTTTAGAGATATCGATGACATCTTGGGAATAATCCATCGCAAGTTGATGTAGTTCGAATTCATCTTCATCAAGGATGGTGTGTGTACCATCTGGAAAAACCTTCACATCCAAATCTAAATCAATATTTTTGAGTGCCTCACCATCATATAACACTGGTGTTGCAACGTTGCAATAATAATAAATCCCGGTTTTGCGAATCATCGCAATTATGTTGTACCATTCATTTGGATAGAAGAAGCAGACTGCAGGTTCTTTGGTAAACCAACGTCGTCCATCCGATTCAATAACCCATGTTTTGTACGTCATCACTACAATCATGTGTTCTTGAACATCTAGGACAGTCGCTTTTGACCATGTTCGATGTAGACTGCCATCATACTTATAACTTTGAATGTAGATTGTTTGTCCAACATCGAGTTGCATGTTACTTCTCCTTCTATTTCTTTAAACGTAAGCGATATATTAATATAGGAATAATCAGCAGTGACACTATGAGTGTTGGCACCATGTAAAACGCATTGTAACTCATGGATGCAAACCACCCTGCTTCAAAGTATAACACACCTGATAACACGTGTGAGATGAAGCGAGCGACATTGACAATGACAACCCCTAGCCACACAGGACCAAAGAGAGGCGCAAGCCCATACACTCCGAAGGCAAAGATATAATCTAAGAACAGTTGTGGAAATGCCACAACATAGAGTGGATTCACAAAGTTTTGTAGAATAATGGAAACTAAGGAAACAAGTAATCCTTTTTTCCATCCCATATCATAAGCGGCAATCATTAAAGCAATGACACCTAGTCCAAGAACACCACCTTGCGGCATTCTGAATAAGTTGAATGAATTTGAAACCACATCCAAGACAAAAAACAAGGATAGGTAGAAGGAAAGCTTAACTAGATCTTTTGTTTTCATGTACACCTCCATGTGAGGCGCAGGTTGAAACTCCCTACGCTAGCATTATCTAGATCAGGTGATAGGGTTTGATGACGTTCTCAGCCTTGCGGCTCCCCTGTTTCACACAAAGAGTGTACCATAGTGTATAATAATTGAAAAGAAAGAGGATACAAAGATGTACGTTCCAACACAAAAACCACACGATCGCCAAGAATTATATGATTTGCTTGTCACACAAGTTGAATCTGTCATCAGCGATGAGGAAGATGAAATCGCAAACTACGCTAACATCTCCGCCATTATCATGGACCTTGTGGAAGGATTGAATTGGGTTGGATTCTATCTTTACAAAAAAGGTGAACTGGTTTTAGGTCCATTTCAAGGTAAACTGGCTTGCACACGCATTAAGGTAGGCTCGGGTGTGTGTGGAACTGCATTTGCAACGAAATCACTTCAAAACGTGCCTGATGTGCATCAATTTGAAGGTCATATTGCGTGTGATAGTGCCTCCAATTCAGAGCTAGTCATTCCTATTCTTGTCCATAATGAAGCTGTTGGAGTGCTTGATATCGATTCGTTTCATTTTAATCGTTTTGATGAGATGGAAGAAAAAGCATTTCAAGCCATTGTTAGATTGATTGAATTAAAATTAGAAAAACAATAAAGAAGCACGGACGTGCTTCTTCTCTTATATATTATATATCATCCATTGATGAGGTTGACCTTGTTCAAGATAAACGTCACCTTCTTTAATAAAACCACATGATTCATAAAAAGCACATGCATGGGTTTGAGATGAGAGCACACATTGGTGGGCTCCTTTTTCTTTTGCTAGATTAACGAGTGTCTCCACAACACTTTTCCCATGTCCCTGAGAGCGATAGGAGCGTTTCACCACAATACGGCCTAAATGGTATTGATGAGGATATTCTTCATACATCCTTCCACTCGCTATGATCGAGTTGTCAAGTTCAAGCATCACATGAACACTGACTTCATCAAGTTCATCAAATTCATCCACGAAACCTTGTTCTTTTTCGAAGACTTCAACACGAAGAGGACCTGTGTACTCTAATGCTGCTTTACCTTCAATGACTTGGATGTTGATTAAATTCATAGTAACGCACCTTTTCTTCATTGAGTGTCCATGCTTGATAAGGAACACTCACTTCACTGGCTTCTTTGTCTAAAAAAAGTTCCCAACGAGCAATACCATCGATATGATGCACCCCTTGATTCACTTGAATCGCAGTAGCATGAAACGATTCCATTAACCATGGTTCTTCATCTCCAAAATGCAGACACTTAGTTTTAAGTTTAATGGCGGCTTGTAAAGGTCCATCATCATGAAGCGGAAAATGCTTGGATACTTTACGCACCATGAATGGAGCATACTTACCAATCGCATAGAAACGATATCCAGGATGAACAATACTTCTTACTTCATCATGAAAGAAAAACGCATTCTCAAGTGGCGAAGCCGTGATCAAAGGGTAAGAAGACTGACTCCATGCTTTAATGAGTTTTTCTCTTTGATCCTTGGAAAGAGTATGATCGTGATGAAGTGGTTCACTTCGTTGATTCTGAACAATGGTCATGATGGTACCTTCTATGCCCACCATGCCTAAGCAAGCATCAAGAATGGTTGGCCAGCCATCAATGGTTAAATCATCATTTAAAAGAGTCCCGCTAATAATCAGGTTATCTCCTTTATTGATTCCGCATTGTACTAATGCAGCTTGCCAATCCTTCTTATCAAACATTACTCGCTAATGAATCCTTTATCCATTAAAAACCCTTTAAGTTGAGAATATCTAAATGCACCTGTTTCTTGACCCACTAATGTTCCATCAATGAAGAAATACGTGATTGGGGTTACCGTTGCATTAGGTAAATAAGCTTGCACAAGTGCAGACACATCACTGCGGTTGTCTTTATCTGTTTCCACATACACTAACGGTAGGTCTGGATAATTCTTCATTACTTCTTCTAATACCACTTTATATTCAGTACATGCTGCGCATGTGGATTGACCAAACACAACGATCACATCTTCTAAATTGACGAGTCTTTCACTCACTTCTTTAGCCGGTGTGGCTTTAAAACCAGAGGAAGCACATCCTACTAAAATGAGTGCTAAGACGAGTAATGCTAATAGTTTTTTCATACTAAATTCTCCCTGTCATGTGCTAACTTGGATGCCGCTGCTGCCGCAACTGCTCCTACAATGTCATCTAAAAACGTATTACACTGGGTGGTGTGATCATCATTGAGTTTTCCAATGATCCCTGGCTTTATCTTATCAATGTACCCGAAGTTAGTTAACGCAATGGATCCATAAAGATTGCATATCCCATAAGCTAACACCTCATCCACCCCATAGAGACCTTCATCATTTAAGATGATCTCTTGAAGTTCATCACTTCCAAATGCTCTGGCTTCTGTGGCCATATCAATCGCGATACCTGTCGCAATGGCTTGTTGGACTTCGCGTTTATTAAGCACACTATCCACATAATAAGTGATGCGACTTTTATCTAAATGATCGAAGTATTGTGCTTGAAGAAAATACACACAATCAATGATATCTTCTTTTGTAACACCTCGTTGTAAAAGTAAGGCTTCTATGTTTTGCATAAAGCTTCCTTTCTAGAATCAACCGATTTGGTCTTGTTGTTATTATACAATATGAAAAGAGGATTGTGGTACAATGAGACCATTAAAGGAGAATAATTATGTCAGCTTATGAAACGTATCGTCAACTCCGCACCAAAAT
>CAYSNT010000118.1:0-3993 GCA_964432505.1 uncultured Erysipelothrix sp. | reverse complement strand
AGCTGCTTTTGTGATCATCAATACGTATTCATATAAAAATCAAACCTTTAAAGCCATGGAGCGAGATGGATCGAAGAAAGATTTAGGCACCGTTTATTATGCGATTTCACTTTTTGTGTTAACGATTGCTACTTTTTCCAATGGTCTTGAAGCAATTGGTGCCATTGGTATACTTACCATGGGGTATGGAGATGGTTTTGCGGCAGTGGTAGGAGAGAAGTTTGGTAAAACCAAACTCAATATAGGTAATACTGTTAAATCCATTGAAGGATCCCTTATGGTGTTCTTCTTTGGGTTTGCGATTGCAGGATTTGTGTTTGCCTCAATGGGGGATGCATGGTGGGGTGTTAAAGCCTTGCTTATTGGAGTCGTGAGTACTGGATTAGAACTCTATACCAAGGATGGTTTTGATAACTTAACCTTACCTATTGGGGTGTCACTGATGAGTTATCTTCTCATGTTGGTGTAATATGGTTTTATTTTCTTTGATCTTTAATTTAGGATTAGTCCTAATCCTCTATAAAATGAAAAAACTGACACGCTCAGGTGCTTTTGCATCCTTAATGTTAGGTTTTATTGTGCTTGGATATGGACATCTTTTGTTTTATATCTTAATGCTTTCATTTCTTTTCTCATCCTTGTTAATCAACAAAGTCATTTTTCGCTTAATCCCTAACATTAAGGAGAGTGTTAAAGATCATGAACCTCGACGTTGGGTGAATGTACTGGCTAATGGCAGTTGGTTGGGTATTGCAAGTCTTGTCTATTACTTCAATCCTTCCAATGTGATTATTGCGTTAGCCATCATTTCTATGGCTACCGCAACAGCCGACACTTGGGCTTCAGAAATCGGCACTCTCTCACTAGAAACGCCTTGGACCATCATTAAACGTCAAACAATGACCAGTGGTTTATCGGGTGGAGTGACATGGTTAGGATTAATTGCTTCTTTATTTGGTTCGTTGTTCATAACCCTCATCTCTCTTCCGGTGATCATCTCGATGAATGGTTGGACACTGTTATCCTTTGTGATGGGTGTGTTCTTTACCTTTGCAGGATTTGGTGGATCATTAGTGGACTCCATCTTAGGGGAACTCTTTCAAGCTAAATTCAAAACAACCAGTCATGAAATTGTGGAAATCATGCATCATTCCAGTGATGTGCTCATCTCAGGCGTACGTTGGATGGATAATCACATGGTTAATTTCTTGTCCAATGTGATTACCATTGCGTTGTTTACACCTCTATACTCCATACTCATTCATTAACCTTAGATCATACTAAGGTTTTCTTTTGGGTATCTTGATTGAGTTTCGTTGTGAGTATTGCTAAACTGAATACGTTAAGAAGGGATGTTTGTATGTACAACGTATTACTTTATTATCATTACACCACAATTGAAGATCCTAACGCATTGAAAGAAGAACACAAAGCATTGTGTCAGTCTTTAAATTTGTTAGGACGTATATACATTACTCATGAAGGTATTAATGGTACCGTTTCAGGGTTGATTGAAGACACACAAGCCTACATGGATATCATGCAAAAGCATGATCTTTTCAAAGGCATTGTGTTTAAGATTGATGAAAGTCAAAACCATGTTTTTAAAAAACTCAAGTTAAAGATTAAAAATGAGTTGGTTAATTTCTCGCTTGAAGATGATGTTAATCCATTAGAAATCACAGGTGACTATTTAGAGCCTAGTGAATTCTATGAGCGTCTTCAAGATCCTCAAACTATAGTGATTGATGCACGAAACACCTATGAATATGATTTAGGTCATTTTAAAGGGGCCATCCGTCCTAATATTGAAACCTTTAGAGAACTGCCACAATGGATTAGAGAGCACAAAGACGAGTTTAAAGACAAGAAAATCATCACCTATTGCACGGGTGGAGTTCGTTGTGAGAAATTCAGTGGATGGTTGAAACGTGAAGGGTTTGATGATGTAGCACAGCTTCATGGGGGAATCGTCACGTATGGAAAAGATCCTATCGCAAAAGGACAACTATGGGATGGATTGTGTTATGTGTTTGATGAGCGCATCAGTGTGCCCATCAATCAAGTGGAGCATGTGATTGTGGGAAAGGACTATTTTACAGGAGAACCTTGTGAGCGTTACATCAATTGTGCCAATCCTGATTGCAATAAGCAAATCATTTGCAGCTTAGAAAGTGAAATTGCCAATCAAGGATCATGTTCACAAGCTTGTCATGAACATCCACGTAATCGCTATACCACAAAACTTCTATTAGACTAAAAAACGAGCATAGTGCTCGTTTTCATTTGGTTTAAAGGTATTCAGGATCCAGTCTTTGATTAAGTTGATTGATTTGAATGATGTAGAGCACATGGAAGACCATCGCAACAACAAGCACCATCAAGGCAATCACAGGGACAATCAATAAAACAAAACCAAGGATATCCAAGACAACAATCCATTTGAACAAGGAACGTAGTTTAGTGATCCAAGCTTCATCTAAATCAAAGGGTGTGGTTGTGGTAATGCTTTGGGTTAAGCGAGATAAGAAGACCAAGGATAAGATAAGATTAAGAGTGCCAATCGCAGCAGAGAAGTATGGATTGACTGAACTTAAGCCAATTAAATCCAATACAAAGGTGAATAAGTTAATCACAAACAACAACAATGCCATTTTGCGTGTTTCAAGATAATGTTCATTTTGTGTCTTCTCAGCTAAGATGACACATGCATTCATGATGAAGTAATAACCAATGAAAGAAGGAATCAGGTTAATGATGACATTTCCAAGAGTAAGATTGAAATTAAACAAGATAAACACTAAACCAAGCACGATTTTTTTCATATTGGACCTCACAAGGTTTAGTCTATCAAGGAAAGGGCTTAAACACAATGCTAATCCGTTCTTCTAAGGATATCATTAAGATTGAGAGAATTTTTCACTGATGGTTAATATGGTTTTTTCACTGAGTAACTTCTCTGAAATCAAGGCAATGGCCATGATTCCAAACAAATTAATCACAAAGCGTGTGATGGTAAAAGAAAGACCCATAGAAGTACTTTCAAACATCAACATGGGTATCTTCGTTGTTGACCACGCTCCTAAAAGAACTAAGACGTTTCTAAAGGAAGATCCTTTCTTAAGTAAGGTGATGGCGACTGGGAAAGCAGCATACAATGGCCCTGCCGCCACAGATCCTAATAAGAAGGCAATGAGTAAGCCTAACCCTTTAGATTCTGGACCCATCAGCTTCATCATCTTTTCTCTTTCTACCCATACATCAAGCAGTCCAATCAGAATGAAAATAGGTGGAACGACGATAAGCAACTCAGTTAAAGAACGAATTGATCCACTCACAGCAGGATTAAATAAAGGGTTAAAACTAAAATAGAGGATCGTATAAACCACGATCATCAACAAGACCATACGATAGCGTTTAAGTGTTAGTTTCATCCTAAGACCACCCCCATGATGATTGCCACCACAAATGAAAAGATAAAAGCCAAACCATTGCGAAGTAAGGCTGCCTTCTTTCCAAAGTGTTGCATTTCTAGTGGTAAGGTGACAAATCCTACCATCATCAATGAAGAAATGAACGCAGCAATTTGAGGAAGACCTGCCCCTTGAGAAAGTAAAGTGGCTGCCAATGGAAAAGCCACAAAACCAGGCATTAGAGTGATCGCTCCAATCAAAGATGCGATAAGGACACCGAACCATCCTGAATTGGACCCCATGATAGAAGCAATTTGTTCAGGTGATAGTGCTGCAATGACCACACCAATCACTAAAATGATGGTTAAGATTTGTGGAAGCATGGCCTCAAAGCTTTTGAAGGCTTTCTTTAAAGCAAGTTTGGTTTTATTCATACTTTTGATTGCAGAAAACCCTAATAATGAAAAGGTGATAAGATAGAGTGCTTGATTCATAAACATCCTCATTTTCTAGTATACTGGTGTTATTTAATCATGAACAACAAGGTGTGTCAAGAGGTGTCCCTTATGATCGGTGTAGA
>CAYSNT010000117.1:0-4014 GCA_964432505.1 uncultured Erysipelothrix sp. | reverse complement strand
ACTTGTCATAAGATTATTTTAATAACGCATTCACTTTTTGAATGTCTCGTTTTGGACGATCCACTAAAGGAGTGTGATCATTGACATAATATGGATGTGCTTTATGGAAAGGTGTTTTTTCTGTGTTTTGATAAAGAATTCCTAACGCGAACTTCTCTTGGTTTAATGCAAGATTCATTGCGGCATTAAAATCTTGAGCGTTGTGTTCATCTTTACCTAACCAGTAGGAATTGTTCTTATACCATGCAAAGGTGTTGACTTTATTGTAAGTGACACAAGGGTGGAAAATATCCACAATCGCATACCCTTCGTGTTGAATAGCTGCTTTAATCACTTCTTTCGTTTTCTCAACATCACCTGTGAAAGCACGTCCCACAAAGGATGCACCTAGTGATAAGGCAACCGCAACAGGATTAAGAGGCTCATTGTATACCCCACTCACTTGTGTGGTGGTTTTTAATCCTTTAGGCGAGGTTGGTGAGCCTTGTCCTTTGGTTAATCCATAAATCATGTTGTTATGAACGATGTGTGCTAAGTTAGGATTACGACGGACATTATGAAGGAAGTGATTTCCCCCTTCACCATACATGTCTCCATCTCCACCTTCCGCAATCACCACAAGTTTTGGATTAACAGATTGAATGGCTTGTGCTACGGATAAACCACGTCCATGCAGACCATTGAAATAGGATGCATCAATGTATTGAGGCATTTTTGCCGCCTGACCAATCCCAGAGGAGAAGACCACTTGAGTTTGATCAAGATTGAGTTCTTCTAAAGCCTTTAAAATCGCTTGACGAAGTGGAAAGTTACCACAACCTGGGCACCAAGCAATATCTAATTCATGTTTGAAATCAAACTTACTCATTTTAACACCTCCGCTAGTTGGGCATTGACTTCTTCAATGAAGAAAGGTTCTCCATTGTATTTATTTAAACGATCAGACACCATGACACCCAGTTCTGTCGCTAACACATTCGCAAATTGACCTGTGTAGTTGTTTTCCACAACCACCACTTGATCAGCTTGATCAAAGTACGCTTTTAAAGATGTTGGAAGTGGGAATGGTTGTTTAACATATAAGTAAGCGACATCTTTACGCTCTGTTGTTTCAATGAACTCTTTCAACACACCATATGTTGAACCCCAACCTACCACAAGTTTCTTGTAGTCTTTAGGACCAAGAAGTTCTGCCTCTTGATAATCTTCAAGCAATAACTCACGTTTCTTCATACGTTTATCTTGCATCTTCACACGAACATCAAAATCTTCGGTGATTTGTCCATATTCATCATGTTCATCGGAATCCACCTTAACAAATCCTTCACCAAATCCTGGGATGGCACGAGGTGAAATACCATTATCGGTATAGGCATAACGTTTGTAGTCACGATCAGAAAGCACTGTAAAGGATTCCATGTATTGATCACTTAACTCAAACGATGGCATTTGACCTAAGGATTCCAACCAATATTGATCAGAGAGAATGAATACCGGTACTTGATATTTATCCGCTAACCAGAACGCTTTCTGTGCAAGGAGAACACCATCTTCAAGTTTTCCTGGGGCTAAGACAATACGTGGAAATTCACCATGTCCTGCATACACCACAAGGTTTAAGTCACCTTGTTCGGTACGTGTAGGAAGACCTGTTGCTGGACCAGGGCGTTGAGCGACATGAATGACCGCTGGTGTTTCAATGATTCCAGCCAGAGAAACGGCTTCACCCATCAATGCGAATCCACCACCAGAAGTGGTGACCATCGCACGAGCACCTGCATAAGAAGCACCTAAGGCCATGTTAAGGGCAGCAATTTCATCTTCTGCTTGTTCAACAAGCACTCCAAATTCATCTGCTTTATTGGATAAATACATCATAACTGAAGTTCCAGGAGACATTGGATAAGAGGATAAGTAGTTAATCCCACCTCCAAGTAAACCAATCCCTAATGCATTGTTTCCATCCAAGACTTTAAATGGAGGTACACTCACAGGTTTTTTCATACGAATTGGTGCATCGTATGCTTTTCCTAAATCGTATCCCTTTTTGAATGCTGAAATGTTATTAGCCACGATGGCTTCACCTCGATGAATGAAACGTTTTGTGATTAAATGTTCTGCAACTTGCATGTTCAACTCAAGCATTCCAGAGATGTATCCAAACAAAATAGTATTTGCAAATAAGCGATTACCAGCTTCTTTAGCCAGTTTAGTTAATTCTAATACTTCATAATTAAGATTATGAGCTTCTTTGTCTTCTTCACTCACAAAATTGGTTTCACCAAACACCACAGTGCTTGGTATTAAACGTCTAGGTAAACGATAGAATGAATTGTTGTTAAGTAAAAACAAATAGTCGATTGTTTTTCTTAAAGAGTATATTGGCGAGGTTGATACTCTTAATTCAAAGGTATTATTTCCACCACGAACACGACTCATCACTTCCTTAGAAGTAAAGACATAGTATTCTTTGGATAAAGCTTCAACTAAAAACTCTTCGATTGTTGCTAGTCCTTGACCCGCTTCTCCAGATACAACAATCGATAAAGATTCTTTCATATGAGATCCTCCAGTTCTTCATCAACACAAGTATATGAAAAAAAACAAGCACCTTTCAATGAAAGTGCTTGCTTGAGCAATAAAAAAAGGATATCCATGAACGTGGGTGGGGGGGAATTGTGTCATGGAATATCCGTGTAAATAATATCAAAGGTATTTTTAAATGTAAAGCGTTTTACCACAATTTTTTTGATTAAATTATGGTTAACTTCTGACTTGAAGCTTTTCCAATTCGATCATTCAATGTTGCTCCTAACCCAACATCTTCAAAACCAGTAATGACAATTGCATCGACAGGCATTGACTCACTAGCTCTCAAGCAATCAAATAATCGATTCATGGCTACTTCATGATTGTCATACGATCCAAGCGTCAATTGATAAGGAGTATTTAACTGGTCGAGTATTTCATCAACACTGATTAGAAGAGTCTGTGATAAATCCATTGTTTGTAAATGATGTACAAGTGACTCAATGTTGCCTGACAACGCAAGCATAGGTTTGCTTGGAGCATAGTGCTTATATTTCTGCCCAGGAGACTTCGGAGTCAATTCTGGATGAGCCAAAGCATCATCATAAGAAATCAAAGGATCTATGCTTCGCAAGCTTTCTAGGGATACTCCCCCTTTTCTTAAAACTTTAAAATCCTCACAGGATACATCCAACACCGTGGATTCTACACCCACAACACTTTGCTCAGCCATAATGATGCCCGCAATCTTACCATTTAAATCATGAAGCACATGCTCTGCTTTAGTAGGAGAAGGTCGACCTGACACATTAGCACTAGGGGCAGCTAAAGGAAAGCCTGAAGCCTCAATGAGTGCTAGTGCTATAGGATGAGCAGGCCATCGAATACCAACTGTATCCAGATGAGCACTTACCACATTTGGAATCAATGTGCTTTTCTTAAACACAAGTGTTAATGGCCCTGGCCAGAAAGCATTGATGATTGCTGTGATTCTATTGGAAAGATCTTGTTGAATGCATCGTTTCAACATGTCCATATTACTCACATGAACAATAAGAGGATTATCAGAAGGTCTTCCTTTCGCTTCAAAAATGCGCTTGATTGCAGATTCAGACAAAGCATTTGCAGCTAATCCATATACCGTTTCGGTAGGAATCGCCACACACTGATCTTCTTGGAGTATCTTAACCGCTTTTTGAAGTTCAGTTTCACTAATGTGTTCAGTTTTTAAGTAAATGAGTTGTGTATTCATGAGCGTAGTATATCAAAATCCTGACAAAGATAAAACGGATAGTACTTTTAAACACAAAAAAAGGACTCCTTGAACGTGGGTGGGGGGGGAATCGTTGCAAGGATGTCCTCTATAATAATACTCAAAATAATTGAATTATGCAATAGTTAAACGATTAATCTAGTTGTTTTTTTTGCAAAACAAGGGGTAAATCGTTTATCCTGGCTTTCTGCTATCTTTGTTGCATTATCATG
>CAYSNT010000116.1:0-4094 GCA_964432505.1 uncultured Erysipelothrix sp. | reverse complement strand
ATGCTGGACAAGTGCTCAATGTCACCGGAAACGCCTGTAATCGTGGGGATGTTTATGCTCGTAAAGAACTAACTAATCCTACACGCATGCTAACAAGCACCGTTAAGATTTCTGGCGCATTGTATGATCGCTTACCTGTGATTACCTCTTCAGATATTCCTAAAGGGAAGATGTTTGAAGTCATGAAAGCATTGGCACACGTTGAAGTGGTTGCCCCTGTTGCAATGAATGAAGTGATTATTAAGAATGTATGTGGACTTGATGTGGATATCATTGCCTCAAGAAGTATGGAGCGTGTTCATTAATGTCAGTACAAGCTCGTTCAAAAGAAGTCGTTGCGATGGGTAAAGAAATCAAGCACGTCATGGTGGTAGATGATAGTCATTTTGGTTTGAAGAAATTAAGTGAAATGCTTGATTCTGTAGCAGACTTTAAAGTTACAGCTAAAGCAAAAGATGGTTATGAAGCATTAGCCATTCTTAAACGTCAACACGTTGATATCATCTTATTAGATTTATTTATGCCAAAATGTGATGGATTAGGATTTCTTAAACAAGCCTATTTTGACAAACTATTAAACAACACCAAAGTGATCGTTTTATCCGAAATTCAAGATGAAAATGTCATTGAACAAGCTTTGAATTGGGGAGCTAAATTTGTGTTATTCAAACCATTTACTTCCCAAATCTTAATTGAGCGCTTACGTATATTAACTTTTGAGCGAGATAATGAAGTCAATCAACATCCGACCCTTCAAACCCATGTTAGTAAGCATTTAATGGACAGTGGGTTACCATCTCACACCTTTGGATATCAGTATTTTAGACTTGCTATAGAGCATATTCTCAATGAATCCATTGAAGTATTTTCAATCACAAAATCAATTTATCCTTATGTGGCAGAAGTATGCAAAACAAGCAGTGGAAATGTGGATAAAGCCATGCGTCATAGTTTAACACTGGCGTATGAGCAAAATAAAACTCGCTTAACCGCGTTCTTGACATCCATGAATTACAAGGATCCACACCGTAAACCATCCAATTCTGAGTACATTGGTATGATATTAGAAAGAATAAAAGAAGACATGTATCGTTCTCACTCCTAGTGTCAGAGTGAGCCGTATTTCCCTCGCGACAGTATCCTTTAGCTGAGTTTCATCAATCTTTCACAGCTAGTCGGATATTGTCGCTCCTCAAAGGGTATCAATGTAAGCGCTTTTAATTTAAAATTAAACGTGGGGACATATTAGATACCCAAAATATTCACAAGGATTGAACTTTGAAGTTTGAGTTTCACAACCTCATCCATTGTGCAGCTCTTACAACAAGTCAACATAGATAGCGAAAGCTATGGAAAGGAAAGAGGTTATTATGAAGTTTCTTAGAAGTGTTCTAGGATACGCCATCGCAGGTATGTTCGTTATGTCTGTATGGGGTCCAATGGCGTCTTTAGAGTCGTTTGGAATTATCGGTGGATGGTTTGCAGCATTTGCAATCCTCGGCCCAATGTGGTTCTTAAACCATTTCGTTGGATTGATTCCACACGAGTCAGATTCAGGTTTTGTTGATATGGCAGCTGGTATTGGTGTTGCTGGGGTTATGCGTGATGTATTCGGTGCTGGCTCAGTTGATCCACTTATCGCTACATTACCAACATTAGGTTTAGTGATTTTAGGAGGCATCATCGGGGGATTCCTTGCCGCTAAAGTCGAAGAAAGCATGGAGGGCTAAGAATTATGACAATTCAACAAGCAATTGCGACCGTAGTTGGCGCAGCAATCTTCCCATTCTTATGCCGTTTACTTTGGGGAAAACTAGTTGATAATTTTGGAACGTTTGGTGGTTGGATGGCTGCTGCGTTCATCGTTGGTACTACTTGGACTCTTAACCATGGTACTGGTATGATTACTCAATCTGCAGGTGGTGCATGGGTCGATATGGCGTTTGCAGCTGCATCTGGTCTTCTTGTTGCTTCTGTTGTTCGTGGTGGAAGCTTCTCTAAAGCTGTTCCTAATTTAGTTGCTGCATTAGTTGGTGGCGTATTAGGCGGATTATTCTTATCATTCTATTTATTCTAATCGAGGAATTATTGTGACTACCATGGTCACAAAAACATAATTAAAAGGAGGATACATGGAAAAGTATGTTTTAGCCATTGATGCTGGTACAACCAGTAATCGTGCCATTATTTTTGATCACAAGACGGATATCGTCGGTGTTGCTCAAAAAGAATTCACTCAAATTTTCCCTAAACCAGGTTGGGTTGAACATAACGCCAACGAAATCTGGACCACAGTTCTTGCTGTGTTAGCGGAAGTATTACAAACTACTCGAATTAAACCTGAACAAATCGCTTCTATCGGTATCACTAACCAACGTGAAACTGCTGTGGTTTGGGACAAACACACTGGGCTTCCAATTTATAATGCAATCGTTTGGCAAAGCCGTCAAACAGTACCTATTTGTGACGAAATCAAAGCAATGGGCAAGGAACAATTGTTCCGTGAAAAAACTGGTCTAGTGGTTGATGCTTACTTCTCAGGAACTAAAGTTAAATGGATTTTAGACCATGTTGAAGGTGCACGCGAAAAAGCTGCAAAAGGGGATTTACTATTCGGTACAATCGATACTTGGTTAGTTTGGAAATTATCAGGTGGGGCAGCTCACGTCACTGATTACTCCAATGCTTCCCGTACGTTAATGTACAACATCTATGATCTTAAATGGGATCAAGAACTCTTAGATATTCTACAAGTACCTGCTAACATGCTTCCAGAAGTTAAACCTTCTTCTGAAGTTTATTGCAAGACTGCTGACTATCATTTCTTTGGACAAGAAGTTCCTATCGCGGGTATCGCTGGTGACCAACAAGCGGCTCTATTCGGACAAGCTTGCTTCAAACCTGGTATGGCTAAGAACACTTATGGAACCGGTAGCTTCATGTTAATGAACACTGGGGAAAAAGGTATTCCTAGTAAAAATGGATTACTCACTACTCTAGCTTGGGGTATTGATGGAAAAGTTGAATATGCACTTGAAGGATCCATCTTCGTTACTGGTTCTGCAGTACAATGGCTACGTGATGGATTAGAATTCTTCACATCCGCTCCTGAATCTGAAGCATTAGCAACTTCTGTTAAGTCCAGTGATGGTGTTTACCTTGTTCCTGCATTCGTAGGTCTTGGTGCTCCTTATTGGGATGACAAAGCTCGTGGATCAATCGTTGGACTCACTCGTGGTACAACTAAAGCTCACATCACACGTGCTACTCTTGAATCAATCGCTTACCAAACTCGCGACGTATTATCAGCAATGGAAATTGACTCTGGTATCAAACTTGCTCAACTTAAAGTTGACGGTGGAGCCGTTAAGAATAACTTCTTAATGCAGTTCCAAAGTGATATCTTAGGTGTTCCAGTTGATCGTCCAGTCGTTCAAGAAACTACTGCTTTAGGTGCTGCATTCTTATCAGGCCTAGCTGTTGGATTCTGGAAGTCCACTGATGAAGTGACCAATAACTGGAAACTTGACAATCGTTTTGAACCAGTTCTTCCTGCTCACGAGCGCGAAGGTCTCTACAAAGGATGGCAAACTGCTGTTAAAGCTACTCAAGGCTACAAACCTGAGTAATATTTCCCTCATCTTGGATGAAAAAACGTATGGAGCTTGCTCCTACGTTTTTTAATTCAAGTGAACACAAGGAGGATATATGATAACACTCATTGTTGTATCGCATAGTTATAAAATCAGTGAAGGTATTGTTGATTTGGTGACTCAAATGGTTCCAAGCTCAAATGTTACGGTAGTTGCTGCTGGTGGAACCCATGATAAAGAAATTGGAACAGATCCATTACTCATTCAATCATTGATCGAAGAGCATCAAGCAAGTGAGCGAATCTATTTGTTTGGTGATATTGGTAGCTCTATCATGAGCATTGAAATGGTGTTAGACATGATTGATGATTCCTTAAAAGAAAAATGTTTCTATTTGGATGCACCGATCGTGGAAGGAACCTTTGTTGCTGCTGTGCAAACCTTAGTTGATCCAAGTCATGAAGCTATGGTAAGAGAAGTAAGCAAACTAAAAAGCAATCA
>CAYSNT010000115.1:0-4105 GCA_964432505.1 uncultured Erysipelothrix sp. | reverse complement strand
GCTAAAGCACGTGCAATCGCAATGCGTTGTTGTTGACCACCAGAACACTGTGAAGGTTTGCGATGATGAAAGTCTTTAAGATCCATCATGCCTAACAACTCATTCACAATCATTTTCTTAAACGCTTTATCTTCTTTTCTTACGCCATATCCAATGTTATCAGCCACACTCATGTGTGGAAACAAGGCATAATCTTGAAACAGCAGTCCTACTTTTCTTGCATGGGGTTCAATATGAATCTCATCCGAAGTGAGTGTGTTTCCATCCAATACAATGCTTCCAGAAACAGGTTTTTCCAAACCTGCTAAACATCTTAGCAACGTGGTTTTTCCCTTACCACTTGGACCCAAAATCGCAGTGAAAGAACCTGCTTCAATACTCATGTTCAGGTTTTCAAATAAAACGGTTTGACCAAAGGCAAAGGTGAGGTTTTTGACTTCAAGAAACATATTAATCCTCCTTGTTGACGGAAGCAATCACGGGATATAAGAATACCATAGAAATGAAGATAATGGCTAGCGAAGGAATCGCAGCTTCAAACAAGCGCTCATCTCCTGCGTAACGATACACTTGAGTGGCTAAAGTATGATAGTTGAAAGGTCTAAGATTAAGTGTTAAAGGAAGCTCTTTAATCACATCAATGAACACCAAGGCAAAGGCTGCCAGTAAAGATGATTTGAGTAAAGGTACTTCAATTTGAAATAATCCTTGAAGATAGGTTTTCCCTAATGTTTGAGAGATTTCATTGTTTTTAAGTCCAATCTTCTTAAAACCCCATTCAATGTTTTGATAGCCTAATCCCAAATAGCGAATGATGAGTCCATACATCAACATCCCAAGTCCTGTCGTTAGTAATAAATTGAACTGTTGAGATAAAGTAATGAATGCAAAGAGCACTAAAATGGCCATCACACTACCAGGAATAGAATACCCCAGTAATGTAATCTTGGATACCACAATGGACCATGGCGTGTGTTTTAAGCGTGTATAGTTACCTATCACAAATCCAATGATCACAATCGCACTGGTCACCACCAGTCCTAAAAACATGGTATTAAAGAGTTGTGAACCAAAATCATTCCAGTAAATACGATTAAAGGTGATGAATGCCCATCCTATTAAATGAAGGAGTGGCAATCCTAATGCGAAAAAGAGAATCAAGATAAAATAACTGACTAAGGCAACATGCTTAATGCCTTTAAGTTGCTTACGTTTAAGGGGACGAACATTAGCAGGCATGACTTGCTTGGTGTTTTTGCGTAAGATATGCTCAATGATCAAGATAATGAACACAATAATAAGCAAGAAACCCGCTAATCGCAGTGCACTATCAAAATCTCTTAACGCAAACCAACTTCTAAAGATGGCAATAGAAAAGGTAGGAATATTAAGGTACACCACCGTTCCATAATCACCCAAGACTTCCAGCGCAACAAGCACCATACCACCAATGAAGGCATTCATGGCTAAGGGTAAGGCAATCTTAAAGAAGATGCCGGTAGACCTTGAACCTAAGGTACGTGCCGTCTCCACATAGTTACCCATGAAACGCTCTAAAAAAGATTTTGTGGAAATATACACGTATGGATATAGGGTCATGGAAAACACAATCATGCCTAAAACCATCGCATTCCATTCAAACCATTCAGGTTTAAAGAGTCCTAAAGAGCGAAGTGTGGTTTGAAGAAAACCAGTATAACCAAGGAAATGGGTTAAGACATACGCAAAGATATAGGGTGGAATGGCTAAAGGGAAATAAAGTAGAAAACGAATCCATCGTCTAAACTTGAATTCAAAGGTCACCACAAAGTAGGCACTTAAAACCCCAAGTACCCCTGTTAGAAGCATTGTGCCTATAACCAAAATAAGGGTGCTTGACGTAATGTTGGGTAAGGTGACTGAAACCACATGTTGCCACGTGTCTGAAGCCTTCACAAAGAAACGTGAGAAACTCTCTGAAAGCACAAAAAGGATAGAGACTATCCAAATTGTGCTGAAGATGGTACTGAACGTGGCGACTTTCTTCAAATATTACTCCCATTTCACTGCATCAAACATCATGAGTGCTGCAGCATATTCTCTTCCTAATTTTTCATAATCAATGGGTGCAGGTGTAAAGCTACCCCAAGATTGAATTTGATCATTCAATGCAACATCACTTCTTACTGGAAACTCCCCATTCTCATTCATGAAGAGAGCTTGGTTCTTAGCTGTTAAGAAGTAATCAATGAGTTTTTGTGCATTGGCAGCATTGGGTGCATTCTTGAGTATAGCAGCATAGGAGATATTAACGTGGGTGTTCTCAGGTAAGATGACGCCAATCTTAGAAGCCACTTCTCTTTCTGCTTGATCGGCACTGTTAATCATTAATCCTAAATAGTATGTATTCATAATACCTAAATCACCTAATCCAGCCACAACCGCTGCTGCTTGAGCACGATCATTACCGGTAGGGCGACGAGCAAAGTTATTAGCAACGCCTTGGGCCCATTCACGAGCTTTCTGCGATCCATCATTGAGAATGAAAGAAGCCAATAAGGCAATATTGTAGGAGTTAGTGGAGGAGCGCACAAGAATTTGATTTGCATATTGCTCATCAACTAAATCATAATAAGAATCGATGTCTAATCCTTCTGGATATTTTTCTTTATTGTAGACAATGACGCGAGCACGTTTAGTGTAGGCCACCCAGTTTTCTCCATAGAATTGATCATTAAGAACATCTTGTATTGAAGAAACATTCACAGGTGCAAACAAATCTTCATTCAACGCAGTATACAATGTTTCTGCTCCAACCGTTAAGAACAAGTCCGCTTGAGGATTGGAAGATTCTCGAATCATGCGCTCAAGCAGTTCATTCCCACTACCTTCAATCACATTCACTTTAATGCCTGTTTCAGCTTCAAAGCTAGCGATCATGGTCTTATCTAAATCATAATGGCGAGCGGAGTACACATTCAATACTTTTGACTCCTCATTAGGATCAGTTGGGGTTGTCGGTGCACACCCCGCTAAAAACAACACAAACGTAAACAAAACTAAAATGATCTTCTTCATACTATTTCCTTTCGCAGTATTAAGTATTATCTTTGCCTGCATGAGTATCGTATCAAATCAAAAGAAAACAACTCAACTTTTTCATCGTTTTTGAGTTGTTTTAGAGGTATTTATTTCCTTTTTGTGACGTTACTCACAATTACTTCACATTAGCTTTTAAAACCGCATAGATAAACTGATCAATATCCCCATCCATGACCTTAGCCACATTGCCTTCTTCAACTCCTGTACGCACATCTTTAACCAAGGTGTAAGGAGCAAAAACATACGATCGGATTTGTGAACCCCACTCAATGGCACGTTGTTCCCCTTTAATGTCTTTCAGTTTTGCTTCTTGTTTTTCAATTTCAAGTTGGTACAACTTTGATTTAATCATGTTTAAAGCTTCTTCACGGTTTTGAATTTGTGAGCGACCACTTTGACATGTCACCACAATACCTGAAGGAAGATGGGTCATACGAACGGCTGAGTCAGTTTTATTAATGTGCTGTCCACCAGCTCCTGATGCTCGCATGGTTTCCACTTCCAGTTCATGGGGAGCAATGTTGATTTCAATGTCATCATTGAACTCAGGCATGACATCCACTGAGGCAAAGGATGTATGACGACGCCCTCCAGAATCAAATGGAGAAATTCGCACAAGACGATGAACACCCTTCTCACTCTTAAGCAATCCAAAAGCCATTGGACCTTCAACTTTAAATGAAACCGATTTAATCCCCGCTTCTTCACCATCAAGGTAATGAAGCACACTGACTTTAAAGCCTTTCTTTTCAGCCCAACGTGTGTACATACGATACAACATGGACGCCCAGTCTTGGCTTTCAGTTCCACCTGCCCCTGGATGAAGTTCCACAATCGCATTGTGTTGATCATAGTCATGAGAGAGTAACACTTTAACTTCAAAGCTTTCAAAAGCTTCAATGCCTTCCTCATACTCCAGTTCAACCATGTGCTTCATTTCTTCATCAAATGATTCTTTGAGTAAATCCACAGTACTTTCAAGTCCTTTGAATTGGGTGGTGAGTGCTTGAAGGGTTTCTAGTGT
>CAYSNT010000114.1:0-4130 GCA_964432505.1 uncultured Erysipelothrix sp. | reverse complement strand
TTGTCTACAACATTGAAATGAAACAATTATGAACTATAATAAAGGTATAAGTAAGTTTGTCTAAGACAACGTCAACGACATTACCATCATCAATCAGTCACCTTACACATTGGGCGGGGAAGGGGAGCATGAAACCTTACATTAATCGAGGGCTTTCAAAAGTCTATTTTGCGTTACTTATTGTGGTCTATGTGGCGACTCTTTTTGTGATTAACGAAGGACATCAAAATAGAATGAAAGCTTATGTTAATGCTCATGGTTTGCAGATAGATCAATCGATTTTGGACATTAGAAACACCTATGAAAACTTTGCAAATTTCATTTATTCCAGTGATTTGAGTGATGACTCAGTTGTTAGTATTCTAGATAAAGCAAATAGTGCTGACCCACTTCAACAACAAATCCTTCGTAGTGAACTCAACACCCTTCTACAACCGCTATATCTGAATACCCTTAACTATAATTTCAGACAACTTCACTTTCATTTGGCGAATGGTCAAAGTTTTTTAAGGTTTCATCAATCTGAAATGTTTGGTGATGATTTGACCATCATTCGACCAACTATTAGGGAGGTCATCAGCACTCAATCCTATACCACTGGTTTTGAAGAAGATCGACAAATGAGCGGGTATCGTTTTGTGTTTCCCTTATTTAAAGAGGCGAAGTATGTGGGTAGTGTCGAAATCTCGGTTCCAGCATTAAACATGATTTCTGAATTGTATACGACTTATTCCGACATTGATATTGGAATCATCATGAAACGAGAAGTCCTTGAAAAAATATACTTGCAAGAAGCTCTAAACAATCATATCGTTTCTTTATTATCATCCGATTACCTAATTGAATCAGCTAATTTAACATTGATTGCTAACTCAAACAAAAGTATTCACATGATTGACGATGCTCAGTTCAATCAAGCTTTGTATAAACAGATTCAACCAAAACTCAATGAAGATGTGAGCTTCAATGACATCTTATTTTATGATGGAAAACATTACATGATTCACTTCAATGTCCTCAAAGACATTGATCGCTCTTCTTTGGGTTTTCTTTACACCATATCCTTAAGTGATGAACTAGAAGCCATGCCTCAAAAGCGAAATCAACTGGTTTTTATTTCTACTGGTGTTTTAATGTTCATGATTACCATCTTCTACTTTGTGTTAAAACAAGAAGAAAATTTCTCGCAATATGCGATGATGGATCCATTAACACAAGCTTACAATCGTGGTACATTCAATGATTTTGCGAACAAGATCATTGCTTTACAGGAAAGAGAAAAGAATGATGTTACTTTAGCAATGATTGATGTGGATAACTTTAAGAATTGCAATGACATTCATGGACATGAGATTGGAGATAAGGTGTTGACTGAAATAGTGAACATCATGACTCATTGTGTTAGAAAAACAGATGTATTAGGTCGCTATGGTGGAGATGAGTTTGTCCTTCTTCTCCCTAAAACGGATCTTGACACCGCGATTTGCATCCTTGAGCGTGTACGCCATCATGTCGAAAAATACTCATTTACTAAAGTCAATACCATCACCCTCAGTATTGGAGTGTATCAAATCAAACCTGGTGAATCCTTGGATGATGTCATCAATAAAGCTGATATCGCTCTATATAAGGCAAAATCAGAAGGAAGAAATCGCATTGAAGAGTATATCCCATCTTAAAGGATGGGTTTTTCTCATTTGTTCAATCCAGATACGTAATGAGTGACACCACCAATCACTCTGTGATAACCTATACATAAGAAGAGGTACTTTTATGGCATTTGAAATTGGACTTTACTCATTAGGAGATCATTTCGCAGATCCAATCACAGGGTATCACCCTTCCGCAACCCAACGCCTTAACCAGCTTGTTGACATGGCTGTCTTAGCTGAGGAACTTGGTTTTGATTGTTTTGGGGTGGGAGAAAGTCATCAAGCTTTCTTCACAACTCAAGCACACAGTGTGGTGTTAGCGGCTATGGCTGCCAAGACTAAAAACATTACCTTGTTTTCAAGCTCAAGTGTGCTTTCAACAGTGGATCCAGTCCGTTTGTTTGAAGAGTTTGCAACCTTAGATCACCTCTCACAAGGACGCATTGAAGTGGTATTAGGCCGTGCTTCTCGCTTGGGAGGATTTGAGTTGTTTGGTGTGGATCCTGCCGATTATGATCGCATTTATGATGAAAAACTGGAACTATTCTTGAAACTCAATAAATCATCCATTGTGACGTGGGAAGGGGAGTTCAGACCACCACTGGATCATGTCGAAATCTTACCTCGTCCTTATCGCTCTAAACTTGTGGTGCATCGTGCAGTGGGTGGACCACCTGCAAGTGCGATTGAAGCAGGTCGTTTAGGCATGAACATGATGTTAGCCACCTTAGGTGGGCCACTCAGTGGCTTTAAACTTTCCGTTGATATGTATCGTGAACATGCGCGTTTAGCCAATCATGATCCTCAACACATGAAAGTGACCATTGCCTCACTGTGTCATGTGGCTGCATCATCGTATGAAGCTATTGATCGAATGCATCCTTATCTTGATCAAGGATTCAGAATCTTGCGACACTCCCCTTATCCTAAACAGTGGCTTAAAGATGCGTTAGATCCAAAACAAGCGTTACTTGTGGGTGATCCAAAACTCATTATTGAGAAACTAAAAATGCAAATTGATACGTATCGACATCATAGAACCATTCTTCAAATTGATTTTGGTGGTATGCCTACAGAGACCATTTATGAAGTCATGATGATGTTAGCCAATGAAGTGATTCCAGAAGTGAAAGCCTATGCGGCCATACAAGGACTCTAAGATGGAAAAAATACCTAAAACCATGTCGACTCAGCATCCAGATAATGTGAATACACCTTTCTTTGCCTCAAGTTCCATTATGGGAGGTGAAGATGAAATTCAAGAAGCCTTTTATGCCTACTCTCATCTTGGGATACAAGAACAAATGTGGGATGTGGAAGGCAAAGAAGTGGATACCTATGTGGTTAAGAAACTTCTGAGTAAATATGAATCCTATTTTAGAAAACATCCTTTAGGTAAAGAGAAGCGTTTAATTTTACGTGTTCCTAATCCTGCGGTTGAACAAGCTGAAGCGAAAGTCCTTTTGGAAACATTAGAAAGCATTCCTCGTTCCTATGATGCGAATGCGTTGTTTTATGAGAAAGAGATTGCTCCAATTCATGAAGTGATTTTACCCATGACTTCTTCCGCTCAGCAATTGCTTTTGATCCATCGCTACTACAAGCAATTTGTCAGTGGTAAAGCACATCAGATTCTTGATGAAAAGGGAACAACCCTCAAACAATGGATTGGGGAGTTTAAGCCTGACATCATTCATGTGATTCCATTATTTGAAGACAAAGAAAACATGCTTAAAGCTAAGGATATTCTTAAAACATATCTTAAAGGCATAGTGGGAGAGCAAATCCCTTATCAACGTGTGTTTTTTGCTCGAAGTGACCCTGCCATGAACTATGGGATGCTTAGTGCAATTTTATTGAATAAGTTAGCCCTCATGAAAATGAAAGAACTTGAAGAAGAAACTGGGATTCGTATTTATCCTATTATTGGGGTAGGTAGTGCTCCATTTAGAGGTCATTGTACACCTCAACGGGTTAAACAAGTACTCAATGAGTATCCTAGTGTGCATACTTTTACCTTGCAATCGGCTTTTAAATACGATCATGATGTGAATGAAGTCAAACAAGCCATACAAGAGATTAATCAAAGCCAAACTCATGCTCCACATGTATTGGATGAAGCAGAAGCCTTAACTTTCATCGAGCGCTATGCTAAAGCGTATGAAACTCATGTACTCACTCATGCCCCACTCATTAATCGAGTAGCGAAGTATGTGCCAAGTCGTCGATTAAGAAAACTACACATCGGACTTTTTGGGTACAGTCGTCAACTTAAAGGAGAATCACTTCCACGAGTCATTACCTTTACCGCAACACTGTATTCTTTAGGATGTCCACCCGAACTGTTTGGTTTAGAGTCATTGAGTAAAGCGGATTTAGAGTATGTACGTAAACACATCCTAAATTTTGATGAGGATATTCTAGAAGCCTTAAAGTATTATAATCCTTCCTCACCATGTGTTAGTGAAGCGCTAAAAA
>CAYSNT010000113.1:0-4131 GCA_964432505.1 uncultured Erysipelothrix sp. | reverse complement strand
GAATGGATTTAAAAAGGTATCCTGGAATGCCTAATCCAACAAGCAGTGGAATGGAAGTATAAGTAGCTGCAATGGTCTTCATGGTTCCAAAGAAGAACGCGGCAAAGACAATGCGAGCTGGTTTCCATTGACCAAAGATGAGGACAGCTAAGGCTAAGAAACCATAACCTGTCACACTACCACCAAAGGCTGTGGTGGTTGGGATAGTAAGAATAAGTCCACCCATCCCTGCAAGTAATCCCGAAATAAGGACACCATAGGTGCGCATGCGATACACATTAATCCCTGCCGCATCAGCTGCTTGAGGATGTTCACCACATGCACGTAGACGTAGTCCAAATCGTGTCTTATAAAAGACAAAGACTGAAATAGCTAAGATGAGTAATCCAATGAAAGTGGAGATATATGTGTTAGTGAAGAACAACTCTCCAATTAATGGAATATCTCCTAAGAGTGGAACTTTCGCAATGCGGTATTGATTCAAGAAGTACAACTGATTAGATCCAGTTGCGTTTCTCATGGTGAAGTTAAAGAATGCTGGAGCAAGCAAGTTAAGGGCTGTACCTGAAATAACTTGATTAGCTTTTTGATAAACAGAAGCGTAAGCATGAAGAGAGGAAAAGATAACCCCTGATATCCCTGCCACAAGTAAAGCTAAGATAAATAAGAATTGTGGAGGTATGGTTCCCACAAACATGTTCAACACAAGAATACCCATGTAAGTTGAGAAAATCATGATTCCTTCTAAACCAATGTTAATAACACCACTTTGCTCTGAATACATTCCACCCAATGCGACCACAAGCAGTGGAATCGCAAAGAACATGGTTTGTTGAACTAAGAAAGGAATACTCATGCGCTTTTCCCTCCTTTTCTCTTAAGAAACTTATCTAATAGCGATTTCATGATCATTGCAAATGCAGAGAAGTAAATGATGACTGAGACCATAATGTTAATGATTTCAGTTGGAAACAGGGTTTGCATATAGAATCCACCTGTATTAAGATGAGCCAACAGTAAACTACTGAAGATAATACCCAATGGATTGGATGAGGCTAATAAGGCAACTGGAATACCATTAAATCCTTGAAGAGGAATGACATCCACCACTTCAATGTGAACTCCTGTTGCGGATAAATAAAGTAATGCTCCACCAAGTCCTGATAAGGCACCTGCAATCATCATGGATAAAACGATATTTCGTTTTTCATTGACTCCCGCATAACGTGCAGCATTACGGTTGAACCCAACAGCTCGTAATTCAAATCCAAAAGTAGTTTTCTCTAGGATGACCCACATCATAATGGCGACAATCACAGCGATAACAAATCCCATGTGCACACCGGTTCGAGGAAACAAGGAATCGAAGAAACCTCGTGGAATAAAGGCGTTGGTTGGAGAGAGTGATTCATTGCGTGTTTGATTGAACACGGTCGCTACCACAAGGAAATTGACCAAAAACACAGCAATATAATTAAGCATGATAGAAGTGATGACTTCATTCACATTTCGATAGGCTTTGAGTGCTCCAGATATTCCCGCCCATAAAGCACCTGCAATCATTGCGCCAAGTAATCCTACTACCCAAGCAATGGATGGTGGTAAGAAAGTCCAACGAACACCGATATAGATAGCAGTGAACCCTCCCACAATGAATTGTCCAGATGCACCAATGTTAAAGAGTCCTGTTTTGAACGCAAAGCCTACCGATAACCCTGTCAATAGAATTGGGGTTGCTTGATAGAGCATTTCACCTAAGCTTCGAGGTAATCGGTTGAAACCTCCAAGCAGTGCTCTTTGAAATCCTAAAAACGCTGAGTTAGGATTGGTGATCAAAAGGATGATCAATCCCATTAAAAGTCCGAGTAGGATGGAAACTAAAGAGGCAAAGATGGTTTTTAATGCTTCTTGATTGATGTTCTTAAGCATGACTTTCCTCCTTATCACGTTTAGATCCTGACATGTATAACCCTAATTCTTGTTGGGTTGTGTTTTTTGGATTAAGTTCTCCAACCACTTCACCTTCATACATGACGATAATACGATCAGAAACATCCAAGACTTCGTTAAGTTCAAGTGATATGAGCAAAACGGCTTTTCCTTCATCACGAGCTTTAACTAATTGCTTGTGGATGTATTCAATCGCTCCAACATCAAGACCACGGGTTGGTTGAACCGCTACAATACAACTTGGTTGACGTTCAAACTCACGAGCAATGATGGCTTTCTGTTGATTACCACCAGACATGGAACGTGCATTGGTTTTAGCACGACGCCCTGCCCGAATATCGTATTGGTCTATAAGTTGATTTGCACGCTTTGTGCGAGCATCAAAGTTAATGAATCCATGATTTTGCAATGACTTGTCAAAATAGGTTTGGAGTGCTAAATTTTCTGCTAAATCAAACTCTAAGACTAATCCATGTTTATGACGATCTTCTGGAATATGTGATAAACCTGAAGTATTACGTTCACGAATGGAAGCAACTGAAATGTCTTTACCATTCAATTTAATCGTGCCTTCTTTTTGCTTAACTAGCCCTGTAATGGCGTAAACGAGTTCACTTTGACCATTGCCTTCAATTCCAGCAACACAAAGAATTTCACCAGATCTTACAGTGAAAGAAACATCCTTGACTGCATCTTTGGTTGCATGATGACCTGCGACACTTAAATGACTAACTTCTAACACAGGTGTTGTCGGATTAGCTTCATCTTTATCCAAGGTCAATGAAATTGGTCGTCCTACCATCATCTCAGACATTTGCTCTTTACTAGTATCTGATACATCAACTGTCCCAATGTACTTACCTTGACGCAACACACTCACACGGTCCGCAACAGCTTTGATTTCATTGAGTTTATGGGTAATAAACACAATGGATTTTCCTTCAGAAATGAGCAACTTCATGATCTTCATGAGCTCTTCAATTTCTTGAGGTGTTAATACAGCTGTAGGTTCATCAAAGATAAGAATATCGTTGTTGCGATAGAGCATTTTTAATATTTCAACCCGTTGTTGCATCCCCACACTGATATCCTCAATAAGGGCATCAGGATTAATGCGTAAGCCATATTGATTGGATAAATTGACAACACGTTGACGCGCTTCTTTCATCTGAAGAACCCCATATTGAGTTTCTTCGATTCCTAAAATAATATTTTGCAAAACAGTGAAATTTTCAACAAGTTTAAAATGTTGATGCACCATTCCTATTCCCAATGCATTTGCATCATTTGGATTAGATATTTTCACTTCTTTCCCACGTATTTTAATCGTGCCTTCTTCAGGTTGATATAAGCCAAATAAAACCGACATTAATGTCGATTTTCCAGCTCCGTTCTCACCTAATAAAGCATGTATTTCCCCCGGTTTTACCTGCAGTGTTACACGATCATTCGCAATAACGCCAGGAAAAACCTTTGTGATGTTTAACATCTCAATAACATGTTCCATGTGATCACTCCATTTCTTGTCTCAATTATATATGAAAACGCTTAGATTGAGTAGTAATTAACAAAAAAAAGGCCTTGTAAATGTAACAAAAAAAAGGCCTTGTAAACTATACCCTTTGTAAAGGACACTTATAAGAAAGGTCATAATTAGATCGCATCATTGCGATCTTTTTTATGCATTTTGATCATTTTGATAAACAACCATAGGTAAGAGGGGGTTATTCCGAATACGATCGGTTAAAAAACAGTCATATTCATAAGGAGTCATACGATGAAGTGTCCATTGAGGTCGATCATAATTAAAGTAATTTATGTATTCAATGAAACGTTCCACGAGTCCCTCATAAGTTTTTATTTCCTGAAGATTTAACTCAGTTTTCAATATTGCGTAAAATGATTCTTGAGGAGCGTTATCCCAACAGTTTCCTCTACGTGACATGGATTGACGTATTCCATTTTCTTTAAGTAAGGTTTGGTAAGGAATGCTTGTGTAATGACTTCCTTGATCAGAATGCAAAATGACATTCAAATCCAGTTCGCCCTTATAAATATCTAAGAGAAGATGAACCGTTTTAATAACGAAACTCAAATCAAGTGACATGGATATTTGCCAGGCAAGAATCATCTTCGTTGATGAATCTTTAATGGTGGAGAGATATGCTCGTTTTCCTGAAC
>CAYSNT010000112.1:0-4160 GCA_964432505.1 uncultured Erysipelothrix sp. | reverse complement strand
TATGCCTTAATTACCTCCAATCTATCGTATGTCTCATTATCATCGTTACCATTATTCATGTTTAATCCACTCACATGGATGACTTTAGGGCTTGTCTTCGCGATTTTAAGTGTTGTGCTTTTATTTCATGATTTCTTCATTAATCTTGATTTAAGACAACTTAATCAAATGCCGATTCCCAAAATCAAACTCCTAATTCTGGCATTTCAAAACGTCATCCTGTTTTTAAAAAAACGCAAACTATCCATGTTGGTATCTGTATGGCTTCAGTGGATTTCCTACAATATTCCATTCATTATCCTTACCATTCGAACTCATCCTTATATAAGATATGTGATGAGTGAGACGTCCATAACTTTTATTTGGATGTTGATGCTTATATTAGTGGGTTGGGTTGTGGTTCATACTAACGAATATAAGTTAAAAGCAGTGATGATGCACGTGCGTTTTAATTTTATATTAGGATTCATTTTTTCGTTCATTTATGTGGTCATGTTATTGATGATGGTTGTCTTGGTGGCTTTCATATTACCAAGTGAAGTTGCAGTGGCTGCTTTGATGTCACTTCTAGATCGATTCAATGGGTTGTTTGCCTTAATGCTGATTGTCATGAGCACATTATCGCATCATGTCTTTAGATTCAATCAAACCATACTTGAACCTGCCCATGTATTAACGCCTACTAAAAAAGTAGAAATACTAACCATTAAACATCGCAAATCTTGGATTACTTTAGTGGTTGTTCTACTTGCTGTGGATGGACTTTTGTTCATTAACATTGTTTCAAATGGAACACGTCTACAAACCATGAGCATTGATCAAATTCAGGTCACTTCGCATCGTGGATATTCCTTTGATCATCCAGAGAACACTCTCATTGCAATTCAAAAAGCGATTGATTCCTTTGCGGACGTGGTGGAAGTGGATGTTCGCGTTACCCAGGATGGAGAGTTTGTACTGCTTCATGATGATAATCTTGCACGAACTACCGGTATTAATCAGTCCATTACCGTGACCTCTTTTGAACAAGCGACTTCATTGGATGCTGGTTCATGGTTGAGTCCTGATTTCTTAGGTGAAACGCTGCCATCACTAAGATCAGCACTTGAACTGAGTAAGGGAAGGGTACCTTTAAATCTGGATTTGAAGTTGGGAGTTAGACAACTGGATGTCATTGAAGATTTAGTAACACTCATTGATGAATATGAGATGCAATATCAAGTCATCATGACCTCGACCTGCTTAGCTTGTTTAGAACGAATCAAAGAGTTTAACCCAAACATTCAGACAGGACTCATTACTTATCGTTTGACACCTGCACTTTTGTCCAATCCAGCCATCAATGCTTTCAGTATGAAATCAACCTTTGTCACCTTGAATACTGTAACTGAGATTACGTCTTCCAATAAGCAAATCATGGTTTGGACGGTGAATACACGCTCTGAAATAGAACGCATGAGTCGCTTAGGTGTTCATAACATCATTACTTCAAGACCAACGTATGTGAAAGAAGTGCTCTTTGAGTTGAGTGGTAATCAGCTACTGATTCAACTGTTACGATTGATTATTGACTAAATTCATTTGAGATTAACGATGCATTACTCTATAATGAAACACATAGATTAAGGAGAGTGTTTACTCTTGTAAACCACAAAGATTCATGGACATTAAACAATTACCATTAGGACCCTATCAAACCAATTGCTATATCTTGACTAAGGAAGATGAAGTAATTGTGATTGATCCTTCTGCCAAAGGGGAGTATATCTCAAGTCACATTCCAGAAGGTAATAAGGTGTTAGCCATTGTGTTGACCCATGGTCACTTTGATCATTTTGGTGGAGCACAAGTTTTACTTGATAAGTATCGTTGTCCTCTATACATTCATGAAGATGATGTGGACCTCATTGAAGATCCCTCTAAGAATCTAAGCATGCAAATGAACATCAAGCTTAAAGATCAAGGCTATCGACTTGATGAGGGAATGTTAACGATTGGTTCATTTCAGTTCTCAGTGCTTCATACACCGGGTCACAGTCCAGGGTCAGTGAGTTTACACATTGAAGACATGCTTTTCTGTGGTGATCTCATCTTTAAGGGAAGCATTGGAAGAACTGATCTGTATGGCAGTAATGAGCGTCAAATGAAACAATCACTTGAACGTATTAAAACGTTTTCTCACGATCTCATTCTTTATTCAGGTCATGGTCCTAAGACCACACTCGATCATGAGAAACGTAGTAACCCATTTCTAAAAGGGATGTGGTAGATAATAAAAGGTTAACTTGCATATATTCAAGTTAACCTTTTTTATGATGTAATAGACTAGTATTAAACTTGTTTTGGTCTTAAACCCAAACCTAACAGGATTCCAACCAGTGATACAATGAAGTATACATTAAACTTAGGTGCAGTAAACCCGCCGTAAATGACAAGTAATGCTCCTAATATAGCTAAGATTGGAAACAACAACCCCCAAACCCAGGTGAGTTGCTCTTTCTTACGATCTTTAATCACACCCACATACAGAATGACATAAAAGACATAGGTTAAGACAATGGGTAATCCATCGATTTCTAATCCATTGAAAAGTTGAATGCCATAAGTGACCACACCAGAGGTAGACATGAAGTGAAGTCCTAACCACACTAAGCTCATCATGAAGGTAAAGAGAGAGGAAGCCAATGGGATATCATAGCGAGGGTGAACTTTTCTTAGTTGCTCACTGAAAATCATTTCATTTCTTAATGCTAATGCATAAGGTAAGCGAATGTATCCTAGGATCAACCCATTGAAAGTTCCTAAAATAGATATCACAACGGCAGTAAAGACAAGATTAGGACCCCATGAACCAAAGAATTGAGTGGCAAGTTCTCCAACTGCAGCATTGCCTAATTCCATGACACGATCGACTCCTAAAAATGAAGTTAAACCTATGGTATAGCCTAAGTAAATCAGCATGATGAGAAGAGGAGCGATGGTTAAGGCTAAAGGAAGATTACGTTTTGGATTTTTAATTTCATGTGCAATGGAAGGAGCAACTAACCAACCATCATAAGCAAAGGCAATCGCAATCAATGCAACGAATAAACCACTGAAACTTCCACCCGATGAGGCAGCTGTGATGGATAGAATAGGATTACCAAACACTAAACCAAGTAAAGCTAGGATAACCAATGCACTGACTTTAATGATCAACGCAAACGATTGAAATTTTCCTGCTAAGATGGTCGCAAAGCTGTTGAAGAGAAAGAAACCAATCATTAATCCACCTGTCAATATCCAAGAGAAGAGTGTAAACTCACCACTGGAGAATGGGCCAGGTGAACCAAATAAGACAAGGATATAGCTTGCTGCAACCCATGCAATGATGGCCACCAAGGCTGGATAATAAAATATGACTTGAAACCAACCTGCAAGATAGCCCATGGTTTTACCCCAAGCCATCTCTGAATAAGTAATGATTCCTCCTACAGAATCTTCCTTCTTCGCATAGACCGCAACGGTTAAACCTCCAAAGATAATGCCTATTGCGCCCAGAATCCATCCCAATGCACTGAGACCTACATTTCCATTGAGTGAGATCAAGACATCATCGGTTTTAAAAAAAATACCTGATCCAATCACTATTCCTGCAATCATCGCTACAGTCGTCAATAATCCAAACTTTCGTTTTTGTGTTGTGTGTTCCATAACATCCCCTTTGAGTTAAAAAAAGTGTAAAGGATAACTCCAATTCAAGTCAATTTAAAAAATATGTGATTTTTCTTTCGAAAAAATCAGTTATCTTTACCAATTTGAATTTTGTTGGTGTAAACTTAAGATAAGAAACAAAGAACATGATTCATCATTGTAAGGAGCAACTATGCACGATTTTGAAAAGATGGGAGTGTTTTATTTAGGTAAAGAGTTGGATTCAGAAACAAAGCAACTCAGTGATAATTTGGTCTTAATGAAATCCAAAGATTTAACCACTCATGCCATGATCATAGGGATGACAGGAAGTGGTAAAACTGGATTAGGTATCAGCATGATTGAAGAAGCAGCACTGGATCAAATTCCAGTCATTGCGATTGATCCTAAAGGAGATTTGGCCAATCTTGCACTGACATTTCCTCAACTCAGACAAGCGGATTTTGAGCCTTGGATTAATTTAAGTG
>CAYSNT010000111.1:0-4229 GCA_964432505.1 uncultured Erysipelothrix sp. | reverse complement strand
GCCTCTTTTACTTTGCCACAACCACAATGGTGTGAGGATTAATGGTTAAACTTTGAACTGGAAGATGACCAATCAGTCCTGCTTCATTAGCTAAGAGTAGATAGTAGTCTTCCAACCGATGATACACGACATTCCCTGTTGGATTAAAGAAAATCTTAATATGCTCATACTCACCGTATGCCTTAACATCTTTAAACTCCATGAGTAAGATTGAATTTTGAAGGTCTGAGAACTTCACATGTTTATGGATAAGCTCAACGCTGTTAAAGCGTAACGGAGCTAAGGATTTTCTTAGTTTAATCATGTCTTGGGTATATGTCACAATATCCATATAACGATCTTTACGTTGCCAATCCAATTGATTGATCAAATCAGAAGAACGGTACGTGTTGTGTGCCCCATTCTTAGTTCTCGCAAACTCTTGACCACTGTGAAGGAATGGAATACCCAACGATAATAGAATCGATCCAATCAGCATTTTATGCTTTCGTATTCTCACTTCTTTAGAATCTTCTTTGCAACATTCCTTTAGTTTATCCCAAGATGTCGCATTATCATGACATTCCACATAGTTTATGGATTGAGTTGGAGAATTAAACAACTTTACAAAGGGAAAATCAAAGGTGTTTCCCACTAAAGCCATCTTCATGGCTTCTTTATAGTTCACATCTCCCGCAATGTAACCTTTCACTGATGCTTCATTCTCACTGGTCTTGCCTTTCACATGATCACGATAGAAATCATTGAAATGACCAATTTCTGGCATGAGGTGTTGATTAAACATGGAGGCTTTTAATCCTTCATCCAACATGGTAGGCATGTTCCACCCTTCACCATAGACTAAGATATCAGGTTTAATGGCCTTCAGTGTTTTTTCAAGTTGATTCATGGTTTCCACATCCAAGATGCCCATTAAATCAAATCTAAATCCATCCACCCCATAGTTTTTTGTCCACATACTGACAGAATCAATGATGAACTTACGAGCCATATGACGGTTGGAATCAAAGTCATTACCACAGAAAGATCCATTGGAGATGGCTCCATTGTCCCCTCGTCTAAAGTAATAATAAGGCACCATCTTTTCAAAAGAGGATTCATCCATATCAAAGACATGGTTGTATACCACATCCATGACCACTCTCATGCCATCTTGGTGAAGTTGTGACACCAGTTGTTTGAACTCAATGATGCGTGCACAAGGCACATCAGGATGAGTGGAATAACTGCCTTCAGGTACATTGTACTGATGAGGATCATATCCCCAGTTATAGAATGTTTTCACATTCTTCTCATCCACAGTATAGAAATCATACACAGGCAACAATTGAACATGAGTAACCCCTAGCGTCTTAAGATAATCATACCCCGTCAACGTTCCAGCATCCGTAGTGGTTTTCGGAGTGATGAATCCTTTAAAGGTCCCAGGATATGGATTATTTCCTGCAGGATCCATGGTGAAGTCTCTTATAGAAGCTTCATACAGTATCGCATCTGTTTTTTGATTCAATTCAGGAAGTTGTTCTTCATGAAGATCCACATGACAAGTTTGATGATCAATGACCACACTCACTTCACCATTGGCTTTAGACGATTGACCATAAGGATCAATGGTTTCAATCCAACGCCCATTACGATACACCAAATAGGTGTATTCCGCTAAATGAAGATTGTCTTCAACTTCAAAAGAATAGATTCCCTTGTCTTGTTTGATACAGTTAAACGTTCCTTCCAATAAAGGATGTTTTACATTGATTTTCACTTCCCAAGCAGTGGGTGCCCAACATTTAAAGATGGTTTTAGATTCGCTGACACTAACCCCTAAATCATGTCCATCATAAGCATACATTTGATCAAAAGCATCTTTTTTAACCACAAGTCCAATTTGAAGAGGTGTGGCTAAACTGTGTTCTTCCACAACCTCGATGCGTTCACCAATAGGAATAGAGGTGTGATGGGTCAAGACATATTTCGCATAATCATGAGAAGTGTTTTCGACTGTTTTAATGGTCAGTTTCTGCAACTGTCCAGAAGCGTCTTTCAAATAGAAAAGATCACTTTTCCCTTGATAGTATTGTTTGGATAAATAGATTGTGATGAGATTGAAGTCATCTAAATGAGCTTCAAAACGTTTAATTTTTCTCATATGGTTCACCTGCGTGATTAATCATACCATAAAAACATGGGATTTGTGTTGCGCAAACTACACCAAAACCATAAGAAAACCTTGTCTTTCGACAAGACTTCTTCTTAATGAATGGGTTTAATCTTCCAGATTTCATTAGCGTATTGTTCAATGGTACGATCAGAGGAGAAGAACCCACTTTTCGCAATGTTCACTAAACACATTTCAGCCCAGTATTTTTGATCCAAATAACGTTTCTCAACTTCAAGTTGAGCTAAGCGATAGGCTTCAAAGTCAGCCGCTAAGAAGTATTCATCATTACGGTACATGACCTCATCATAGATGGCTCTGAATTCATCGACTGAATCACTCCAGAAGTTAGTGAGCAAACTTTCCATGACTGCTTTTAAACGAGGTTGTTTGTTCACCTCTTCAAAGGCATTGTATCCACCTTTTTTCAGTTCATTCACTTCTTCAACACTTAATCCAAAGATCACTGTGTAATCACGACCCACAAGTTCATCGATTTCCACGTTTGCGCCATCAAGTGTTCCTAATGTTAGTGCTCCATTCATCATGAATTTCATGTTACCAGTACCTGATGCTTCTTTCCCTGCTGTAGAGATTTGCTCAGACACATCCGCACCATTCATGAGGTACTCCGCTACAGAAACGTTGTAGTTAGGAATGAAGACGACTTTAAAGAATTGGTTATATTTAGGGTTGTGGTTGACTTTGTCTGCTACCGCATGGATTAAACGAATGACTTTCTTCGCAAAGTAATATCCAGGAGCGGCTTTAGCCGCAAAGATAAACGTACGAGGATGCATCGTAAACTCAGGATTGGAATCAATCTCAAACACTAAGTTCATGATGTTTAACACATTGAGTAATTGACGTTTGTAGGCATGAAGACGCTTCGCTTGGACATCAAAGATGGAGTTTGGATCGACATCCACACCTGTCCACTCTTTGAGTTTGGCTGCTAAGATGGCTTTACGCTCTTGTTTGACCTTAAGGAATTTCTTTTGAACTGTCGCTTTCTTCGCATAAGGAAGCAACTCTTCTAGTTTGCTTGGTTCATACACATATTGATCCCCAATCAAATCCGTAATGAGTTCATGAAGTTGAGGGTTAGTGTAGGTTAACCAACGACGATGGGTAATCCCATTGGTTTTGTTGTTGAATTTTGATGGATACACTTCATAGAATTCTTTCATGACATCATTCTTCAGAATTTCAGTGTGCAAGCGTGCCACCCCATTAACGGAGAACGAAGCCACCACACCTAAGTGAGCCATATGAATTTGACCATCTTTGATGATTGCCAATTGATACACCAAGCCATCGTTGTTAGGACGAAGGTGTCTTAACTCGTGAATGAAACGATTATTGATTTCTTCAATGATCATGTAGATGCGTGGTAGCAGTTGTTGAACAAAGTTCACTGGCCATTTCTCTAACGCTTCCGCTAACACGGTGTGGTTGGTATAAGCCACTGTTTGAGAAGTAATGTTCCATGCTTCTTCCCATGAATACGCAAACTGATCCATGAGAATTCTCATGAGTTCAGGAATCACTAAAATAGGGTGAGTATCATTCATTTGAATCGCAATCTTTTCATGGAAATTGGATAGATCAGGATACACACGTAAATGGGCCTTCACTAACGATTGAAGTCCTGCAGACACAAAGAAATATTGTTGTTTAAGACGTAAGTAACGTCCATGTTCAGTCGAGTCATCAGGATACACGTTTTGTGTGATTTCATTGACTTCATTAATGTAAACACGGAAGTCTTTGTGTTTAGGTAAGATATCACTTGCTTCAGCACCCCATAAACGTAAGGTATTCGTGGTTTGTGTATCTTTCCCTACCACTGGCATATCATAAGGAATCGCACGCACATGTTCAGCATCCACATGATCAAAGATCACACGTCCTTTTTCATCTTTGCGCATTTCCACACGTCCCCAAAACTTAACATCAACGCCATGTTTAGGTTTACGAATTTCCCATACGTTACCCAATTTCATCCATTGGTCAGGAACTTCCACTTGAGCACCATTCACGATGAGTTGTTTGAATAATCCATATTCATATC
>CAYSNT010000110.1:0-4282 GCA_964432505.1 uncultured Erysipelothrix sp. | reverse complement strand
TTCCTTTGATTTAATGCCTTCTCTTCTTTACTTTTAACTCCTTTTCTGTTATTCTAATACAACGAGTAGATATGAACTATTTACTCCTTGCCTGAAAAGGCCAATAGACCAAAAGGAGGTGTACACATGCGCAAGTATGAAATTCTGTACATTATTAACGCTTCTGTTGAAGAAGCCGCACGCCAAGACGTCATTGAAAACATGAAGAACATTGTTACCGCAGGTAATGGTGTTGTGAGTGAGGTCACTGAGTGGGGCGTACGTGAATTTGCATATGAAATCAATCATATGACAAAAGGTTACTATGTATTAATGAACTTCGAAGCAGACCAAGACACGGTAAAAGAACTTGATCGTTTAAATCGTATCAATGCGAACTTAGTCCGTTTCTTAATCGTTAACTTAGAAGACAAATAAGGAGACAACCATGCTCAATAAAGCAATCATCATCGGTCGATTTACCCGCGATCCTGAATTAAGAAAAACCCAAAACGGAAAATCCGTCTTGAGTTTTACGCTCGCAAGTAGTCGTAAATACGGTGGTAATGAGCAAGTTGACTACATCAGTTGTACGGTATGGGAAAAAGGAGCAGACATTATTGCTCAGTATATGAAGAAGGGATCACTCATTCAAGTTGAAGGACGTAACGTCTCTCGTAGCTATGATGATCGTGATGGAAAGAAAGTGTATGTACAAGAAGTCTTAGTGGAAAACTTTAACTTCCTAGATTCACGCTCATCTTCCACTTCACAACCAACTCAACAAGCTTCATATTCCAATCCTTATTCTCAATCATCCAGCAATTACACTGTATCCGATCCTTATGCGGACTTCGCATCAAGTGATGATTCAGATGGACCATTATTAGATATTTCAAGTGATGACTTACCGTTCTAGTCATCTGAAAGGAGAGAAACATGGCATTCAAAAAACAACGTGTTGCTCGCAAAAAAGTTTGTTATTTCACTAAAAACAACATTACCGTTATTGACTATAAAGACGTCGAATTATTAAAACGTTTTATTTCAGCAAATGGTAAAATTATCCCTAGACGTGTGACAGGGACAAATGCGAAATACCAACGTATGCTTGCGACCGCAATCAAACGCGCTCGTCAAATGGCTTTAATCCCATACGTAGCCGACTAAACATTCAGTAAGACTCCGCTATGCGGAGTCTTTTTAAAGGAATCAACATGAGCACAAGATCCATTACCCAAGGGGCACTTACCATTGCATTAACTGCAGTTTTATTACTCATTGCACGCCAGTTCGCAACTGTTCTGGATGTTTTTATTGCGTGGTTGATTCCACTTCCTTTGGTGATGTATGGAGCTCGATTTAAACCTTCTCAAGCATGGGTAGTGTTCTTTTCCACAGTTATCTTATCCTTTTTGATTGTACCTTTACCAAGTGCTTTGTATTTTATGTTTTATTTTCTTCATGGCACTCTCTTTGGATTAGGACTTCATCTTAAATGGACACGCCAACAACTCTTTATCAGTTCTATGGGAAGCATGTTGCTAGTAACACTCTTCAGTGTGGGGTTGTTTGCCAACTTGTTTGGGTATGATTTAATCGGTGAATATCAACTGATTTTATCTCAAGTCAATGCCATACTGTCTTCATCAGGAATGAACATTCCAGCAGGGGTTGACATTGCACGAATAGCCCTTATTTCAATGATCGCAAGCTATGTTTTGGTGGTTATCACTGAAGGGTGGTTTGTCTATCTCATTGCGCTTATTTTAGTCACACGCTTTAAAATTATGGAGTTACCACCTAAAAGTACCCAACGTTTTCAACTCCCACAATGGGCTGCAGCGATTGCACTCCTTTGTCTTATCCCATATCCATATTTGGTTGCTACCAAGTCAGAAACGTTGCTGATTCCTGCCATTGCTTTGTATGTCAGTGGTGTCATGCTCATAGTGTATAATGCTTTGAATTTTGTTATAATACTAAAAAGAACTTATAAGATTAAATACTTCTATTTGATTTTAATTTTGTTGTTGTTACTGATTCCATCCATTTGGTTAGATATCATGTTAATCGTTGGTTTATTGGACAGTTTTGTTCATTTAAGGCAACGATGGTTAGGAGTAAACCATGATAGAAAGACTTGAAGAATTAAAACTTCAGCTCGTTTATTTTTTGACAGGAGAGTTCATTGTTTCTCTTTTTGTGTTGTTCTTCTTTGAACAATGGTTATGGTTAATTCTCTCCATCATTGGTATCGCAAACTTCATCATTATTGTTGCCTTGATTGTAGTTTTGTCCCGTGGAATGAAGGAAAGAATCCTTCAGCTTACCCGTGTGGTAGGCTCGAACATCAAATCAGCCCTTGATATTGGACGGGTTGGTTTCTTATCCTTTGATGAACAATACATTGTTGATTACACCAGTGAGTTCTTTGATGAGTTCAATTACGATTGGATAGGGCAAAGAGTCACCAGCATTCATCCGCAGATTGGTCAAATTATCAGTGGAGAGGCAAAAAACTTAACCATTGAACTGGATGATGTAACTTATGATGTCCATCGACTCAATAACACTCTATTCTTTAAAGATATTAGTAATTTACAAAAAATTCAAAAAGCGTTGAATGATAATGCGGTCGTCATTGGCTACATTCATTTTGACAACTATGAAGAATCAACTCAATACCAAGAAGAACATACCATTGCGAATATTGATGCCTCCATTCGTCAACCAGTCATTGAATGGGCAAAGAAAAAAGGGATGTTTTTGCGTCGTGTTAAAGCAGATCGTTTCCTTGTGGTGCTTAACGAAAAGATTTTTAAGATTATCCTTGAAGAGCGCTTTGAGATATTGAATCAAATACGTGAAGGTGCTACTAAACTTGATTTAGCAATTTCACTTTCTATGGCTTTTGCGAAAGGCACCAATGATTTTAATGAACTGGAAGAATTAGCCAACCAAGCTTTAGAACTTGCGCAAAATCGTGGGGGAGATCAAGTTGCCATTAAACAAGTTGGTAAACAGACACAGTATTTTGGTGGAACAGTAGTGGCCAATGAGCGTCGCAATAAAGTTAAAGTGCGTGTGATGGCCCAATCGCTTAAAGAATTGATTGTGAAGTCATCCAATGTGATCATTGTAGGTCATAAGGAAATGGATTTTGATTGCATGGGTTCTGCTTTAGCCATGTCTCGCATTTGCAGTGCTCATCATAAGCCATCAAGTATTGTCGTGTCAGGTGGAATTGAAACCATGATGAAGAATGCCTTTGAACTTCATCAAGAGCATCTTCAAGCGCGTCATACCTTTGTCAGTGAGACTGCAGCAATAGCATCTTTACAAGATCATACTTTAGTTATTATGGTGGATCATCATTTGGCTGAACATTCCAATGGGGAACAATTACTTCATAAAGCGAAGCACATTTGTGTCATCGATCATCATCGCCGTGGAAAAGATTTCACTTTTGATCCTACCTTGGTATACATTGAGTCATGGTCATCCAGTGTTGTGGAACTGATCAGTGAACTCATGCAATACATGGGAGTTCGCAATTTTCTTTCTCCAATTGAAACCACAATCATGCTAACGGGAATGATGGTGGATACTAACCGCTTTAGATTAAAAACCAGTTCACGAACATATGAAGCTGCTGCTTACTTGCGCTCATTAGGTGCAGAACCTGGTGATGCAGATGCATTTCTTAAGGAATCATACGACGAGTTTGAACTTAAAACGAAAGTACTTAATCACGCTCAATATGTGGATAATGGAGTTGTTATTGTTCCATATGATGATGAGATTTTGCCTCGACCATTAATGTCAATGGTGGCAGATCGATTGCTAGGTGTTTCTGATATTGAAGCTAGCTTTGTGATTGCACGTGTTAGTGAGCATCAAGTCGCAATATCAGCTCGTTCGCGTGGAAAGTTTAATGTTCAATATATATTAGAAAAAATGGGTGGTGGTGGACACTTTACTGCTGCTGCTGTTGTGAAAGATCAAATCAGTGTTGAAGAAATGAAGAAGCAGTGTGTTGAAGGTATTCAACACTACATTGAAACAGGAGGAAATACATGAAAGTCATCTTACTTAAAGATGTGAAGAATGTTGGGAAGAAAGATCAAATTGTAGACGTTTCTGATGGATACGCTAGGAATTTCTTGTTCCGTCAAAATTTAGCTGTGATTGCTAGTAGCAAATCTTTAGATGATCTAAAAGAAAATCAAAATCAAGAAAAAGCCCGTTTAGAAGCCATTAAAGCTGAAGCCGTTGAACTTAAGAAGAAAATGGAAAACAT
>CAYSNT010000109.1:0-4320 GCA_964432505.1 uncultured Erysipelothrix sp. | reverse complement strand
AGTGATGAGCAGTTTGAAGACACACTAAAATTATACGATCATGTTGGTTTTGATTTTGCGTTTACCTTCATTTATTCGCCTCGCAGTGGCACCCCAGCAGCGAAATTTGAAGATAATATTTCACTAGAAATCAAGAAAAAACGTTTAGCTGCTTTGAATGAACGCGTTAAGCACTTTGCTTTACTCCATAATCAAAAAATGGTGAATCAAGTGGTCGAAGTGTTGGTGGATGGACCTTCTAAAAAAGATCCAAATGTTTACTCAGGATATACCCCTCATCAAAAACTAGTGAACTTCAAGGCAGAGAATGTGAAAAGTGGAGATATAATCCAAGTGTTGGTGAAAGAAGCTAAAACATGGTTTTTACTTGGAGAACAATTGACAAATACAAAAGAAGCATTTTAAGGTATACTTAAGATGTCGGAGGTTCTATGGAACAAATAAAACTATTTGCAATCGGTGGTCTTGATGAAGATGGCAAAAATTGCTTTGTTGTGGACATCAATGATCAATGGATTGTCATAGAAGCAGGAATAAAGTATCCCGATGAGCAACAATTAGGGGTTGAAGTGGTTATTCCAGATTTTAAGTTTCTTGTTGAACATGCTGAGAAAATTAAAGGAATATTCATTACCCACGCTCATGATGATGTCATGGGAGCTTTACCTTACTTACTAAAACAAAAACAAATTCCAGTTTACACAACACCATTAACTAGTTTACTCATTGAAGATCTTGTGAAGAAAAATGACATTAAAGGACTAAAAGTCAATGTGATTAAGCGACAAGGTCAAGTGAAACTAGGCTCACTTACCATTCGAACATTTGGATTAACACAATCCATCGCGGATGGTTTTGGTCTAGCGATTGAAACAAAACATGGATACATCGTATATACATCCGAATTCTTAATTGATTTTGATGTAAAACATCATGCTTTTGCGTGTGACATTTCTTTGTTTGCGGAGATTGGAAAGAAAGGTGTACTAGCTCTTCTTACCGAATCCATTGGAGCAGATAAAGAAGGCTTTACTTCACCACGCCATCGTTTAAGTCATGAACTTGATGTTGCGTTTGAGAATGCTAAGGGACGTGTTATCGTTTCTTTATACAAGCAAAATCTTTTTCGCTTAATGGAAGTCATTGATTCAGCCATCTCTCATGGACGAAAGGTGGTCTTTCATAATGCAACACAACGTCGCTACATTGCTCATATGGAAACGTTAGGTTATTACAAACTTCCTCTTAACAGTGAGATTAAGATTGAGCATGTGAAAGCTGATGATGATAATGTGTGTATTATTGTCTCAAGTGGAGGTCCAAATGTCTTTAAAGTGTTAAGTAATATAGCTTTGAAAGAAGATAAGTACATTGCACTTAAAGAAAGTGATACCGTCATCATTGCATCTCCTTCTGTTCCAAATACCGAAGTTGAAGCTGCAAGCATGGAGAATGAATTGTATAAAGAAGGTGTCAATGTTGTTTCATTTGATCATCGCAAGATTTTATCCATGCATGGTAGTGCTGAAGACATAAAAATGCTACTTAATTTGTTTAAACCGAAGTATTACTATCCTATTAAAGGTCAATATCGTCAAATGATTAACAATGCAAACTTAGCCCTCAACTCAGGGTTAAGAGCAGATCGTATTGTAGTACTTGATAATGGCCAAGTGAGTATGATTAATGATGGTGAACTCGCGAAGCAAACAGTTCAACTTACATTTGAAGAGCTCTTTATTGATGGTATGGATACGTTGGATGTTGGTGGACAAGTTCTTAAAGATCGTGAATCATTAGCATCAGACGGTGTATTAATTGCGGCTGTTACCCTTGATTTTAAAACGAAAGCCATCATAGGTGGACCCGATGTGCAATCTCGAGGAGTTATTTATTTAAAAGATGCAGATTACCTTGTGAAAGGGGTAGGGCAGCTCTTTGAAGAGACCATTGAATCGTTAGTCAAACAAGAAAAGTATGAAAACATGTTAGCACGTAAAGAAGCACGTGAGAAGATTGCGAAGTTTGTATACAAAGAAACAGCTAAACGTCCCGTTATTTTACCAGTGATTGTGGAGATTAATCTAGATTAATATGAGAAAATCACGTTCAAGACAAGCCCACCAACAACGCATCATTCGAGTTCTAAATGGACTTGCTTTAAGTGCGATTATTTTACTTGGTCTATTTAAAACAGGACCAGTAGGGGAGTTCATTGATGTTTCTTTTATGTTTCTGTTTGGTGGATCTAGAGTCTTAACATATTTAATTTTATTTACGTTATTGCCTCTAATCACCATCACTCATCCTTTTAAATACGTGAGAAAATCACTCGTGTTACCACTTTTTGGGTTTTACATCACCTTACTCATGGCTTTAACTTTACAGTGGTCAGATGGACTGATTGGAACAGAACTGTTCTCTTCCTTCATGTCACGCATTGCCAGTTTTTCAAGTGTAAATGAATATGCCTATGGTGGTATCTTGATTGTTGCGATTACATCTTTGTTAACGGGCTTAATCGATGTGTTAGGAACATGGATAATCTTATCATTACTGTTTTTAGCTTCATTGTATGTGATAGTAATCACTTATGTTGCTCCTAATGCGTCCATACTAAACCTTTTTAAACCCAAAGAGCGTCGCTCATCTGTAAAGAAGCAACCGGTTATCACTTTATTTGATGAACCAATACAACCTGAACCTAAAAAGAGTGTATTCATGTCTGTCGATGATGGTAAAATCAAAGAACATCATCCTGAGCCTGTGGTTCATGCGAACCCACAGCCTGAAATTAAAACACAATCTGCAGGCACTTTATCATCCTTCACGCATTATGTATTACCATCATTAGCCCTACTTGATGTCCCTCAATCACGTAAAAGTAATCAAATCAATGCGCATGCAGCAGGAGTCAAAGGCAAAAAACTGATTGAAATACTAGAGCAATTTCAAATTCCTGCTGAACTTGTACAAACCTATATTGGTCCATCAGTGACAAAGTTTGAAGTAAGACCTGATTCATCAATTAAGATCTCAAAAATTGCGGCATTAGCTGATAACATTAAAATGGAACTTCAAGCCAAAGATATTCGTATTGAAGCACCTATTCCAGGTAAAAATGCAGTAGGGGTAGAAATTCCTAATGTGGAGATGAGCATGGTTAGACTCATTGAACTGATGAGAACTATTCCAAAAGAAAAAGAAAACAAAAAACTTTTGTTTTTGCTAGGTAAAGATTTGATGGGTAAAACCATTGTGGGTGAGCTTGACAAAATGCCTCACTTACTTATTGCGGGGGCAACTGGTAGTGGAAAATCTGTGTGTGTGAACTCATTGATTTCAACTCTTCTTTTACGTACAAGTCCACATGAAGTTAAATTGCTTTTAGTGGATCCAAAGAAGGTAGAATTCACTGCTTTTCATGATATCCCACACTTAATCGCGCCAGTGATTTCCGATGCTGCTCAGGCCTCAAAAGCCTTAAAAACAGTCGTTGCGCTCATGGAAAATCGATATGAAGTGTTTGCGACGGTTGGAGTAAGAAACATCGCTTCATACAATGAAAAAGTGTTGGCTTATCCTGAAGATCATCTTTCTATCATGCCTTATATTGTGGTCATTGTGGACGAGTTAGCTGACTTAATGATGGTGGCAGGTAAAGAGGTGGAATCATCGATTCAAAGAATCACCCAACTTGCCCGAGCTGCTGGTATTCACTTGGTGGTCGCCACACAACGCCCAAGTACCGATGTTATTACTGGCATCATTAAGGCTAATATTCCATCTCGCATTGCCTTTGCGGTATCCTCTAGTATCGATTCAAGAACCATTTTGGATTATGGTGGAGCGGAGAAACTATTAGGTAATGGGGATATGTTGTATATGCCAATAGGAGAAACAGCTAATATTCGTGTTCAAGGAGTTTTTGTCAGTGATGATGAAGTGAATAAAATCGCTCAAGCAGCCAAAGCTCAAGGAAAGCCGATGTATGATGATGCGTTTATTCATTTAGAAGGAGTTGAACATAACGAAGGATTTGTTAGTATCAGTGAAGATCCTCTGTATGAAGATGTAAAACAATTCATCATTCAATCCAACAAAGCCTCTACCTCACTGATACAACGCCGATTTGCTTTGGGGTACAATCGTGCAGCAAGACTGATGGATCTACTGGAATCTGAAGGGATCATTGGGCCAGCAAACGGCTCAAAACCAAGGGATGTATTAAGAAAAGACTGATTAAGACATGGGATAGCCCATGTCTCAGACTGTCGACAAATGTGTCGATGGTCTTTTTTTATTTTTGAATCAAGGGAG
>CAYSNT010000108.1:0-4348 GCA_964432505.1 uncultured Erysipelothrix sp. | reverse complement strand
TATCCCTTGAAAACCTTAATAATTGATTATTTTATTAATATATTTAATATTTTTATTAAAATATTTAATTTTGGTGTTGACATTATTTTTAAAAATGTTAAATTAATGGTGAGGTGATGATATGGCAAGCAAAATCAAGATTATGATTAAAACAGAAGACAAAAACATCAACCTTCCATCTGTAGGGTTTGGATTAGCACTGACGTTTGTGCGATTCGGTCTATGGACATCTAAATTCATTAAAGACATGGATGAAGACACTCAGCGTTTCCTCAAAGACAACAAAGACGTCATCATTACCATGATCAAAGGCATCTTCGCTGAACTCAAGAAAGGTGAACCATTCACCCTCATCGAAGTGAAGTCCAATGATGCTTACGTTTTAATTGATATCCGCTAGGAGGAACAAAATATGAAAAAAGAAGTATTTGGCACATGCCCTGTTTGTGGTGGCTCACTCTTATGCACTAAGCTGTCTTGTCACACATGCAATACCGAGATCACTGGAGAGTTTGCGTTATCACGATTCAGTTATCTATCCAAGGAAGAATTAAACTTTGTGGAAACCTTTGTGAAGGTTCAAGGCAACATTAAGGAAATGGAAAAAGAACTGGAAATTTCTTATCCAACCGTTAAAAAGAACTTGGATGCAATCATTGCGAAAATGGGATTCCCCGTTTCTAAACCCAAAGTGAATGAAGAAGAAATCTTAGCCAAAATCAAAGCTGGCGAAATGAGCGTCGAAGAAGCTTTAGCTTTCATCAAAAAATAAAGAATGGAGGTGAGGAAAGTGAATAAGCACATCTTTTCCAACATCATCCAAAGAATACTTCCCCATCTTATCGTCTATGAAGATGGATCAGTGATTCTTAACCGCTACTTCAATGATCAAGTGTCACTTAATCAAGTCGTTGATCAATTAACACAATAATGGAGGACACCATGAAACACAAGAAACAAACACCTTTCATTATTGTGATGATGCCTCATCTTATTGTGATCGAAGATGGAGTGATTCAACATGATGGCTCTAGTTCATATGAATGCCCAATCACTCTTAAATCATCTCACCACTAAACAATACCTACGAAAGCGAGAAAAAACATGAACTCAAAAGAACAAATCTTACAAATGGTTAAAGATGGTACCATCAGTGTCGAGGATGGACTCAAACTTCTTGAAGCCTTAGGCTTACAAAACGCTCCAACTCCTCCAACTCCACCAGTTATCAACGTCAATCCAGCAGGTGGACGCAAGATGCTACGTGTCGTCGTTGATAGCGCTAAAGGAGATGTGGTTCGCATTAATGTCCCTACTTCTCTTGTGAAGGCAGGACTCAACTTATCCAACTCACTGAAAGTTGATGGCAATCCCATTGACATGAAAGGGGTCGATATCGACATGATCATGGCCGCCATTGAAGAAGGAGCGACGGGTGAGATTGTCAACGTTGAATCCGCAGATGGAGACGTTGTAAAAATCTTTATCGATTAAAAAGAAGGCGTAAGCCTTCTTTGTTGTTGAGTTAAATCTGTTCTAATCACTTACTTTTAACATTCGCCAATGCAAATCGTGTGATGTGATACAAGAAAACCCCAAGAATGATCATTGAAAGTAATGGAATCATTGGCTCAGGAAACAATCTTTGATACGAATCAAAATAATTAGGATTAGTCGTAATAATCAATGGTAAGACCACATTATAAGTCAAACCCATGATACTGATAGCGATGATAACCCCAATTAAGATTGTTAAACCCACATTGTTTCGTTTCACTTTTTTCTCTAACTTCATCTTCATTCCCCCTTTTACTTGTTAATATTTTAACATGCTCTCCCTATTCAATCAAGAAAGGCTTATACCCCTTACTCTATGATCCACAATCATCATCTTGACCCTTTATTCAATTTTGCTTTGATAGTCTTTATCTTTTTTTAATATGCATAACACAAAAGACTAGTGCGAACACCTTTAAATTCTGATAGACTATGTTTCATAAGGAGTCTACCCTATGAACAGTATTCAGATCATATTACTCATTGTTTTGGTTACGATGAGTGTGCTTGAACTCATTCTTATTCAGCTCAACATCACCACCATTGATCACCCCTTAGATCCGATTGTGAAAGACATTTATGATAAGAAGGGATATGAAAAGTTTAAAACCTATACGCTTGTACGATCACGCTACAAATTAGGCTCTAAGCTCATTTCCCTTGTCTTAAACATCCTTTTCTTTTTATGGATTGCCCCTATGGTCTCTACACTTCTCATGAACTTAGGAACACAATTCAATCTTATCAGCACTAATGATACCCTTGTCATTAATCTGTTGTTTTTGGTCGTGGTTTTACTTTTGCAGTCACTTGTTTCTTTACCCTTAGAATGGCTTGAAGAAATCATGATAGAAATTCCCTTTGGATTCTCTACCACAACACTGAAACTATGGATTCAAGATAAAATCAAAGGTGCAATACTCTTTCTTGTGATTGGTTTACCTCTAATTGGTGGTTTATTGTACCTTATCAATACCAATCCAACTTCATTTTTATTGACTGCTTGGGTTGGAGCACTTCTGTTTGTGATCATTACACAACTCTTGTACGTGCCTGTCTTAATTCCTTTATTCAATAAGCTAACCCCTCTTCAAGATGGAAGCCTTAAAGATAAGCTTGAAGAAGTAGCTAAGAAGGCCAATTATGAGGTCAATAAGATTTCAATCATGAATGCTTCCAAACGCTCTAATCGCTTAAATGCATTTTTTACTGGATTTGGGAAGTTTAAACACATCATTCTATTTGATACGTTACTCACCAAACTCAATGATGATCAAATCGCAAGTGTATTAGCTCATGAAATTGGACATGCAAAACACAAAGACGTCTTAAAACTGTTAGTCATTAACGCTTTGAACTTGTTCATGATTTTAGGATTACTTCAATGGTTACTCACTTCCCTTAATATCAGTACCTCATTTAATGTCAATGAAACCTTCCTTATCTTTAAACTCATGGTGTTCTTTGTGTTCATTGAACCTTTACAACTGATTGTTTCCATCCTTACTTCCTCATTCTCACGCAACATGGAATACAAGGCAGATCAAATGATGGTCTCTCTAGGATTCAAACAAGCTGCTGTCGAAGCGTTTAAGATTTTAGGAAAAACCAACTTTGTTCACTTAAACCCTCACCCACTTGTGGTACAACTCACGTATTCACATCCACCACTCAAAGAGCGACTACTTGCGATTAAAACACAAGAATAACTGCATCTGCTTGAAATAGTGTAATAAAAAATCAACCCTTAACAATGACAAGTATCAGATTGAAGGTTGATTTTTATTTATTGATGAAAAACGTTTCGAAGGATTACCACTATTTATTTTTACATTAATGTGAACCTTGTGTTTCAAAGCGAGCATTAATGATACCAAGGAGTTCACGTTCGCTCTCAATTTCAATCGGATAAGGATAAATCTTTGAGCATTGTTCAAACTGACTTGCATATTTGTTAGCTTTTTCAACATCATTCAATCCTAACAGTGCATAAGCATACTGTGTTCTTATTACAGATGGATACTTTTTCATTTCTTTCATGAATGCTCTCTGCTCTTTATCTAACAACTGATTTATCGTTTCTATATCGTTTTTAATGAGGAGTTCACATAATATGAGATCACAAATCATTAACCTACGATGTAAACCAATCAATGCTGAATCGATGCTTAACACATCGCTTATGTATTTTTTTGCTTTCTCAAATTCATGCAAATCAATAAGCCTTCCACTTATAAGAAGCGTCGTTGAAGCCATAATGCTGTTGTCTAAATCGTTAATATCAGGTTCAACAAAGATATATTCCGGGAAGTCTTTAATTCGGAATCCATTTAGGACATATTCATTTGCTTTTAACATGTTCCAAAAGATTCTTGGAGCTTTGGGGTTTCTCATTAATGACAGAATGTTCTGTCCATCATTATTAACCAATGGCATTCTAAGTGGAAATCCATTCAACAAGGCAAACATGAACCCAAAAGCACTTAATAGAATTAAGAATGTATAGACATAGAGATGATCAATGAAGAATGAAATTAACACAAACAGACTAGCCGTAATAATATTAAGTAAACAACCCCCAAGATTATACCAAATGTAAGGGATACGTTTTTCATTAAGTTCTGGTGGTAACATAATGCATTGCCCTGCAGTACCTGCTATTTTTAAATACTTTATTTTTATATGACCCTCTTCATTAACCAAGAATAGATTAAAAACTCGAAAAGATGAAAAGCGATACTTTGTAAGCAAACCAAAAATCAAATGTCCCGCTTCATGAATAATTATTTGT
>CAYSNT010000107.1:0-4366 GCA_964432505.1 uncultured Erysipelothrix sp. | reverse complement strand
GAACCAAAATCAAGACATATCTACTTCAAACTGGAGTTTACTTTTTCAAGTAACCTGAACTCATGTTTTTAAGGCATCATTAATTGAATTAAGAACTGGGCTATTAGGTAACCTAAAGCCATCGCTGTACCAACATAGAGCACTTGGGCTTGAAACGTTCTTCCTTGACGAAGAACTTTCTCAAAGTTAAGCGCTGACAAACCCAACATGGCCACAAAGAAGCCAAAGAAGTGTAAGAGAATATTAACGATAGGCTCAAGTGTAATCATGAGGCAACGTCGATACGATTAAGCGCTCTCTTAAGGGAGACTTCAGCTTTACGAATATCGCTGTTTGGATCTTTGAGTGCTCTTTCGGCTCTCTCTTTCGCTCTTCTAGCACGTTCAATGTCAATCTCATCACTGCGTTCAATCGCATCTGTTAAGATGGTAGCCACATTGTCTGCGAAGTAAAGGACACCACCTGCTACCGCATAACGATGACGTCCATCCCCCTCAATCGTACTCATCATGGAAATCTGAAGCATTGCTACAATCGGCATATGATTGGAGAGAATACCCATATCACCTGTGGTAGTACGAACATTTAGAATGGAAGTTTCTATTGTTTTATTATCACCTAATGGTGTGATCACTTGGACCTTAAACATTAGGCACCTGCTTTCGCTTTAGCTCGTGCTTCCTCAATGGTTCCCACAAACATAAAGGCAAATTCAGGTAGGTCATCTGCTTTACCTTCTAAGATTTCTTTAAAGGAAGCAACAGTATCTTTAATTGGAACAAAGAGTCCTTTAATACCATTGAATTGTTCAGCCACATGGAATGGTTGAGACAAGAAGTTACGCACACGACGTGCACGGTTAACGATTTGCTTGTCTTCATCAGACAACTCATCCATCCCTAAGATTGCAATAATGTCTTGAAGTTCTTTATAACGTTGAAGTAAAGATTGAACACCACGAGCCACTTGATAGTGTTCTTCCCCAATCACGAGTGGATCTAACATACGAGATGATGAATCCAGTGGGTCCACTGCAGGATAAATTCCTAAAGCCGCAATGGAGCGATCAAGGACAGTTTTTGCATCCAAGTGAGTGAAGGCTGTCGCAGGTGCAGGGTCAGTTAAGTCATCTGCAGGAACATAAATCGCTTGAACTGAAGTAATGGATCCTTCTTTAGTGGACGTAATACGTTCTTGAAGTTGTCCCATTTCAGTTGCTAAAGTGGGTTGATATCCTACCGCTGAAGGCATCCGTCCTAATAGAGCGGAAACTTCAGAACCTGCTTGAGTAAATCTGAAGATGTTATCGATGAAGAGAAGGACATCTTGTCCATCCACATCACGATAATGTTCTGCCATGGTTAATCCTGATAAGGCAACACGCATACGTGCTCCTGGGGATTCATTCATTTGACCATAGACAAGCACCGTTTTATCTAAAACGTTGGAATCTTTCATTTCATGGTAAAGATCATTACCTTCACGCGTACGCTCACCTACACCTGCAACGACAGAAAGTCCGCCGTGTTGTTTTGCAATGTTATGAATAAGCTCTTGCATGACGACCGTTTTCCCTACACCCGCTCCACCAAATAAACCAATCTTACCACCTTTAGCGTAAGGACAAAGTAAGTCAATGACCTTAATGCCAGTTTCTAATATTTCAGCAGTGGTTTGTTGTTGTTTGAAAGTTGGAGCTAAACGATGGATTGGACTACGTAAAACATCATCACCTACTGGGCCAAGTCCATCGATAGTTTCACCTAATACATTAAACATGCGCCCTAAGACTGCTCGTCCAACAGGCACAGAAATAGGAGCCCCTGTATCGTTAGCAATCATACCACGCACAAGTCCATCGGTTGAGCCCATGGAAATACAGCGCACCACATCATCTCCAACGTGTTGTGCTACTTCGACTGTAAGTGATTCAGTTCCCTTATCGATGGTAATTGCATGATTAAGTGCAGGGAGTGCATCCTTGTTAAAACGAACGTCGACCACAGGTCCAATAATTTGAATAAGTTTTCCTTGATTGTTCATATGTCTCTCCCTTAGAGTGCATCCGCACCAGCCACGATTTCAGAAATTTCCTGTGTAATAGCAGCTTGTCTGGATTGATTAAATTTAAGCGTTAAATTCTCAATGATATCTTCTGCATTGTCTGTTGCATTTTCCATCGCTAAGCGACGAGAAGCTTGTTCTGATGCTTTAGATGAGAGATACATGCGATAAATGCTTGCGGATATCGTCATTGGAATCAGTTGATTTAAGATTTCTGATCCTGAAGGTTCAAACAAAGTTTCAACCATCATGGATGTGGATGTGGCTTGTGGAATACTGAACGGATACAATTTAACCTCTTTAGGTTCGAAGGTTACACTGTTCACAAATTCAGAATAGACAACATGAATTGAAGTCAATTCCCCACGTTGAATTTGATCATAAACATCGCGCATGACATCATTAATTTGAGCCGTTGTTACCCCTTCTGAACTCATTGAGGTGATATCGTACCCACGACTTGATGTGAACTGGATGCCTTTTTGCCCAATCACAATAGTTTTCTTTACTGATTTAAGTTGTTTAAAGATTTTTAAGGTATTACTGTTGTAACCACCACATAAACCTAAGTCGGAGGTGATGAGAATGACACAAGGTTGGGTGTCTTCTCTTTCATTAAGCCAAAACACGTCCTCCACCACTGAACGAGATGCAATATCCGCCACCATACGAAGTAAAGCATCCGCATAGTTTTTGTTTCGTTCAAGCAAGGCTTTTTGCTTTTGATACTTAGAAATCGCAATCAGTTCCATCGCTTGAGTTATTTTCTTAGTCGCTTGAACTGATCGAATTCTACGCTTAATGGCTTGTTTACCCACAGGCATGGGTTAGTGACCTTTCATTTGATGAAAGAGGGTTACACAACGTTCGCACGCTTGCATCATCGTGGTATGAAGTTCCTCTGAGATCATCTTCTTGGTTTCAATTTCTTGTAAGACGTTTGAATATTCTTCTTTAAAGAAACTATGGAGTTGCGCTTCAAACTCAACAACTTCATCCACTTGGATGGTTTCTAAGAATTTGTGTTTTGCACTGAAAAGACTCAATACCAATAAGCTTAATGGCATTGGGCTATATTGTTTTTGTTTAAGCAGTTGCATCAAGCGTGCACCATGATCAATGATCTTCTTGGTTGCTGGATCAAGATCAGAACCAAATTGCGCAAACGCAATGAGTTCTTGATATTGTGCCAACTCAAGTTTAAGTGAACCCGAGACTTGTTTCATGGCTTTAGTTTGAGCTGCTGAACCCACACGGGATACAGAGAGACGGCTATCAACCGCTGGTCTTACCCCTGAGTTAAAGAGTTCAGTTTGTAAGAACAGCTGTCCATCGGTAATGGAAATCACGTTTGTAGGAATATAGGCTGAGATATCTCCAGCTAATGTTTCAATGATTGGCAAGGCCGTTAATGATCCTCCACCATAATCGGCATTCAATTTCGCTGCACGCTCAAGTAAGCGAGAATGCAAGTAGAAAACATCTCCAGGATATGCTTCACGTCCTGGTGGACGGCGAAGCAGTAAGGACATGGTACGGTAAGCAACCGCATGTTTAGATAAGTCATCATAAATGATAAGAACATCTTTGCCTTGTTCCATCCATTCCTCACCAATAGCACAACCTGTGTATGGTGCTAAATATTGTAATGGAGCCATTTCTGATGCGGTTGCGGAAACGACGGTTGTATAGTTCATTGCACCATGATTACGAAGTTTTTCTACAATCTGGGCCACCGTTGAAGCTTTTTGCCCAATCGCGACATAAATACAAATCACATTTTGATCTTTTTGATTAATGATGGTATCAATCGCAATAGCTGTTTTACCCGTTTGTCTATCACCAATAATCAACTCACGTTGTCCACGTCCAATAGGAATCATGGAGTCAATGATTTTTAAACCTGTTTGTAGTGGTTGATTAACAGATTGACGTGTCATAACCCCAGGGGCAACACGCTCAACAGGCCTGAAGGTGTTGGATTGAATGGCTGGTCCACCATCAATAGCTTGACCTAATGCATTCACGACACGACCCAATAAATCATCCCCGACATTAACTTCGACAATGCGTCCACTGCGTTTAACTTCATCCCCTTCTTTAATGAGGGAATCTTGTCCAATCAATACCGCACCGACGTGATCTTCTTCTAAGTTAAGCACCATCCCAACCACATCATGAGGAAACATTAAAAGTTCTCCTGCCATGGCTTGAGACAATCCATTAATCAATGCAATCCCATCCCCAACTTTAATGACGGTGCCCACGTCCTCTAGAACCAAGCGGGAATCATAGTTTTTGA
>CAYSNT010000106.1:1737-4452 GCA_964432505.1 uncultured Erysipelothrix sp. | reverse complement strand
GCTTGGTAGGATATAAATCGTGTATTGATCCCCATTGATCACTTGATCCTCAAGTGGACAAGATAAAACTAAGACTTGGTTTTGATTAGCTTCAAAGACACAATTTTGTGATTCAAAAGCCAATGTTAGATGTTCACCAAACTTTGGAAAATTTGCATCCAAATAGTCTTGATTCACATCAAAGCGTCCCACCACAAAAGGAAAGGAAATCATCATAAACGATACAAAGACTAGAAAGAATTGCCACCATAAGGAAACCGATCGACTATGGATAATCGATCGGTTCGAGGTAGCGCTTTTGACAAACGCTGTTAAGTTCATTATCCTTTTTCTGCTCCTGACGTTAAACCATAGACCAAGTACTTCTGCATGAAGAACTGGACAATCATGATTGGAATCGCAATAAGCAATGCTCCCGCCATGAATCGTAATGGGTTATAGAATAAGGTATTAAATGGGTCTGTGGTTCTAAAGAGCCACACCGATACAGTGATGTTTTCTGGTTGTAAGAATCGTGCTTGTAAGATGAAGTCAAGCCATGGTCCCATAAAGGCACTGACAGCTAAGAATCCAATGATTGGCACAATCAGTGGGAACAAGATAAGCCGTAATATCTGAAGTGGTGAAGCACCATCAATGGCTGCTGCTTCATCCAGTGATTTAGGGATGTTTCTCATGAACCCACGCACTAGGAAGGTGTTATAAGGGATGGATCCCGCAATATAGATTAGAGCTAAATAGTTTGGACTATTCAAAATCCCAAAGGTTCTAAACAAAAGGAACAAAGCCACCATTCCCATAAAGGATGGGAACATTTGAAGCACCATCATGGTCAGAAGCATGACTTTCTTTCCTTTGAAACGTAAACGTGCAAAGGCATAACCTGTAAGTACTGAGAAGAAGGTTACCCCTAAAGTATTCAATATCGCAATTTGAGACGTTCTAAGGAAAGCCCCAGGAAAATCCGCAATGGCTTGCGCTGGATTGGATTTGTACGAGAAGATGAACTCAAAATTGGAGAGTGACCATTTTGAAGGATCAGGAATAAGTGGTACAGAAGTTAAAAGATTGCCTCGCGTAAAAGCCGCAGAAATCATCCAGATGACTGGCACAAGCACAACTAAACTTGCCACAATCAACCAAGCATAAGCAAGTATACCTAAGAAGAAATTGGTAAATATGTACCATCTAAGTTTGAAATATTCTACAATCTTAGAAGTTTTTTTGTTTGAATCTGTAGTCATAATCAATCCTCCTCCCATAAGCCTTTAGAACGAGCTAAGTTAAAGACTGAAATCGACCCAATGAATAAGAAGATTAAGATGGAATAAACGGAAGCAATGTTATAGAGCTGAGCGTTGTTCGCAAAGGATAAGTTATAGATCCAAGAAATAAGGATATCGGTTTGTCCTGGAACACCCCCCATGATTCGCATGGATTGAGGGATCGCTTCTCGTGCAAAGGCAGGTCCACCACCGGTGAGGAAGTAGATCGCACCGAAGTTATTAAAGTTGAATGTGAACGTCATGACAATCGCTGGAAGCGTTGCTCTTAAGATCAGCGGCAGTGTAATGCGTTGAAATTGTTGCCAACGACTGGCACCATCTATGGATGCCGCTTCATACAAGTCTTTAGGAAGTGTTGTTAGTACCCCTGTAATGAGCATCATGAAGTATGGAGAACCCAACCACAAGTTTACCGCGAGAACCACAAATTTCGCTAAGTTTCCGTTATAATTGGCAGTTAACCAGAAGATTGGATTATCCATTCTTCCTTGAAGACCAATATCAAATAAGAACTTGGACACGGGCTGCATCATGTTGGTGGCGTATAAGATTTGATTAGCTAAACCTTGAGTGTCAAATACGTTTTTAAACACCATGAGTGAAATCATGGCTGGGATTGCCCATGGAATGATTAAGATTGTTCTCCAAAACTTCTTAACCTTAACAAACTTACTTTCAATGACGATAGCTTGAATTAACCCTAAGACATAAACCGTAAATGAAGACATGATTGCATAAATGAATGTCCAGGATAAGACTCCTGTAAACATTCTTAACCACCCTGCGTCACCGACAATAAGTTTAAATGTGTCAAACCCAACCCAGCGAATGAGGACGTTGGGTAATTGTAAGCGATAGGTATAGTTAGTAAAGGCAAGTAAGAATGAAAATAAGAATGGAACTAAGGTAAAGAACATGATCATAATCAAAGATGGCACTAAGATAATGTATGGAAACATGTCCGTCCATAACCGTTTTAGATATTTCTTACCTGTTTCAACTTCAGCACCTGCATTGATGTCTTTACGTGTCTTGTAAGCATCAACGATGTTGTAAATATAGAAACCTAATAAAACAACGGTAATCACTAATACAATCAAACCACGACCCAATAAGGTAACAGAGTTATCTGCCGTTAACCATGGAATGTTCTTGTTGAATGTTTCCACAAACTGACCACGATAGATGGTTTGTCCAACGACTTGTCCTAGTGTAAAAAGACCCCATAGGCCTCTAAGGAAAAATCCACCATAGTCACGAATGAAATAAATCTGTCCACCAGGATCAGCTGGGAAACGAGCTATTTCATCTAAAGCGAACATGTATTCGCCTGTAAAGAACTCAATGACAATAATTAACAGGAATAGTCCAAGGAAAATACCTCCTTTAAACTTCTGTTTGTTTCTAAACTGACCTGAACCCATTAAGA
>CAYSNT010000106.1:0-1637 GCA_964432505.1 uncultured Erysipelothrix sp. | reverse complement strand
TATGGAGACCCTCATGCATGGGTCAAGAAAGGGGATGTTCACCGCTGGGATCATACCATTTCAGAGATGGAAAAAGTAGGAGAAACCCCAACTCATTTTGTCTATCAAGTGACATTTACACCCCACAACTATCGAGTTAAATACCATTTCATTGTCTGTGATGAGCATGAATGCATGCAGTTTGGAGAAGATGGGTTTACCCCAATGAGTGAAGAAGTAGGATTATGGAATAACTTCTTTATTCCTTATGTTCACTCTTCCATGGCTGTATCCTCACCCACTTGGGTTAAAGATACCATTTGGTATCAAATCTTTCCTGATCGTTTCCACAATGGTGACACCACCAATGATCCAGATGTGATTGTGGATTGGGAGAAGGGTGAAGTATCCAATCGTGTCTCATTTGGAGGAGACCTTAAAGGCATTACATTAAAGCTGGACTACTTAAAACAACTTGGGTTTAATGGACTCTATTTAACCCCTATCTTCACTTCCCCAACTGCCCACAAATATGACACAATTGACTACTTTGATATTGATCCTTGGTTTGGAAGTAAGGAAGATTTCAAACAACTTGTAAGTGAAGCTCACTCTCGTGGTATCAAGATCATGTTAGATGCGGTCTTTAATCATACGGGAAAACATTTCTTCGCATTTAAAGATGTCATTGAACATAAAGAGCAATCTAAATACAAAGACTGGTTTCATATCACTTCATTTGAACCATTCACTTATGAAACTTTTGCGAGTGCTAAAAACATGCCTAAAATCAACATGCTTAATCAAGAAGCACGTGATTACTTTGTGTCTGTTGCAACGTATTGGGTGAAAGAATTCAACATTGATGGATGGCGATTTGATGTGGCCAATGAGATTGACATGGGCTTTCTTAAGGAAGTGCATCAAGCCACACGCGCTCTTAATCCAAATCTCTATTTATTAGGTGAGATTTGGCATGATGCCACCCCTTGGCTTAATAATGATGTGTTTGACGGCGTGATGAATTATCCAACAGGACGTGCTATCCTTGATTTTGCATCTGGACACATTGATGCAGTCACCTTCTCACAACGTTACACCAAAACCCAACACATGGTGCATCCTAACATCTTTGAAAACATGTTTACTTTGCTTGATTCTCATGACACCCCACGATTACTTCACCAACTCAACCATGATGAAGTCCGTGTAAAACTCGCATTAGCTTTATTGTATTTATCAGCAGGTTCAATCTGTGTCTACTATGGAACAGAAACCTTGTTGGATGGAGCCCATGATCCGGATAATCGACGTCCAATGCCTTGGAATCAACTTAACCATGACTTCATGGAATTCATCTCTTTCTTAGCCACCATAAGAAAAGATTATCCAAAGATCACCTTAGTTCAAGCCTTTGATTTTGTGTTTGAAGATGGACTCTTAAAACTACGCTTCAAACATGAACCCATTGAAGCATGGATTAACATCCAATCCAAACCCTATTTCGTCAATGTGGATGATTTAATTACACAATCGTATGTCATCTCACTTCCTCCTTTAGGGATTGTAGTGACACAAGTATAAAAACAAAGAGGCAGTCAATGCCTCTTTTACTTTGCCACAACCACAATGGTGTGAGGATTAATGGTTAAACTTTG
>CAYSNT010000105.1:1477-4572 GCA_964432505.1 uncultured Erysipelothrix sp. | reverse complement strand
TTTCAGCAGAAGCATCACGTTTTTGGATTGTTGATACAGAGTGAGCACCAACTTTAGCAACATCTTGTAATTCAACAGCAGCAGCAACAGCTTTTTCAACTGCAGCTAAGTAATCAGTAACAGTAACGGATACAGAAGAAGCTAAGTCTTGAGCTGGATCAACATTTCCATCAACTAATGGTAATGCTTTAACTTCAGCTAAAGTTTTGCCAATCATCCATTCTTCTAAAGCAGCAATTTGCTCATACCATTCTTTGCCAATCGCTGATTGACCTTTCAAGCCATAAGCATCGCCTTTTTCTTTCTTAGTTTCAGCAGCTACAGCAGAAGTAACAACACCATCAACACCGAATAAACCATCGTTTTGAGCTACGTCGATGAATGCGTGTAATACTTTTCCATCAGCATCTAATGCAACACCAACATAAGTAGTGTTAACGCGGATACGTCCAAGTGTTTCAGCAGAAGCATCACGTTTTTGGATTGTTGATACAGAGTGAGCACCAACTTTTGCAACATCTTGTAATTCAACAGCAGCGTCAACAGCTTTTTCAACTGCAGCTAAGTAATCAGTAACAGTAACAGATACAGATGATTTTAAGTCTGAAGTGACTTTTCCATCAGTTACAGGTAATGCTTTAACTTCAGCTAAAGTTTTGCCAATCATCCATTCTTCTAAAGCAGCAATTTGCTCATACCATTCTTTACCGATTGCAGATGAGCCTTTCATGTTGTAAGCATCGCCTTTTTCCTTCTTAGTAGGAGCAGCGTCAGCAGTTAATACAACACCAGTAGCATCGAATGTACCGTCGTTTTGTGCAACGTCGATATTCACGCTAACAAACTTACCATCTTTATCTAACATAACAGTTGCAGTCGTTACGTTAACGCGGATGCGTCCAGTAACTTCAGCAGTAACAGCACGAGGCTGTACAGATGTAACACTAGCAGTTCCAACTTTAGAAACAACAGGATCTGGTGTAGCTGGCGCACATCCTGCAAGTGTCATAAGAGTCAATGCAATTAAAATTAAACCTTTCTTCATGAGAATTCCTCCTTGTTCATTGATATTATAAGTTCAACAATTCACAATGTCAACACAATTTGTTAATTTTCTCACATTGTCACATTTTTATAAATTTTGCCGATAAAATGAGCGATATGAGCGCAAATATATCCAGTAAAGAAAACTAGATCCCACAACAATTGATACTAGCGAACTCCACCAAGGAATGGCGTACATACTCAGTTGGAGTGGATGGAAAATCATTGAAAGGATAGGAACATGCAATAGTATGGATCCTAAACTTTGATTAAGTCCCTGCATTTCACTGATCCACAGTGATGCATAATACATGATCACAATGAGAATATAAAACGGTGTTTGAATCATCGCTAGTTCTTCACTTTTTGTTGCTTTTAAACTGAACCAAAGCAGAATTAACATGCACGTTAATAAACCTATAAAAAATGAAAGACCAGAGAACACTAGAGACATTGACATTGAAGCTTCCTTGAAGAAAAGTTGAATGATGGAATTGATAGTGTCAAAATGATGATTAAGCCATCCTTGTTCATAGACATAACGTAACAGTTGTCTTCCCTCATCGAATGAAACCCTTATTCCTATTGCGCTCACTAGTCCAATCATGACTAGTCCAATTTGAAACACTATATTGATGAAACTTTGAAGCAGTTTCATATTAAAGTATCGCTTCTTACTCATGGTGGACAGAATCATCATTAACGCTTGAGAATGCTTTTCACTTAAGACATCCGTAGAAAGATTAGAAATAAAACCCAATAAGGTAAAATAAAGAAAACTAATCACAATGATGGATAGTAGTGAAGAGGATACATTCTCCTGTTCTATTTGGGGTTCTAACATCATCACAATCTTAACTTGATCTTCAAGACTAAAGGTATCTAACATGTATCTTTGATGTGAATATTTAATCATAGATACCAATGTATCACTTGGAAAATTCGTGGTGTGCGGTTCAATCACATATTGAGATGGAGCTTCATAGATGACATTGATGTCTGCTTCTTCATCCACGAATTGGATTGATTCATGTTCTTCTAAATGTTCTTTCAGATGAGATGGCCATAGGATTGAAACAACTTCATGATGAGGTAACCATTGATCGACCCAAATTAAAGTAGAAGTGATACTGAAACTTAATCCAAGTAAGATAATTGAACCAATTGAAAGCCAACGTCGTTTGATTGAAAACCATAAGTACGATTTCATGGACACATGACCTGATGATGAATGCTTACACTTTGATTCTTTCTTTGTTTAAGAATCAGTTTCATGAATTGATGAGCTTGGCTGACTTGATCAAAGCAATACACACTCACATTTCCTTCATTCACAACACTAATGATGCCTTTTTCATCTTTGAACTGTTGATATGGATCAAAAGACACTTTCACATGAATGAGTGATGAATCTTCTTTCAAAGCATAAATGGAATATTTCTCACTCAGTTTTCCTTCTTTAATCCAACACACACTATCACAAACATGCTCAATATCTTCTAGTCGATGGGATGACAACAACACAATCTTATCCTTCTTTTTTAACGACACGATGAAATTTTTCATATGAGAATGATTCACATCATCCAATCCTGAGAAAGGCTCATCTAAGATGATAAGTTTGGGTTCATGAATGCATGTTGCCATGATTTGAATCTTTTGCTTGTTTCCTTTGGATAGATGCTTAATCTTTTGATCCATGATGTCATGAGTATGCAAACTATTACTGAAATCTTGGATGCTTATGCTTCTTTGTTCTTCACTGCATCCTTTCATTTTTGCAAAAAGCTCTACAAACTCCATTGCGGTTAACTCTTCAATGATGGCTTTATGTTCGGGTAAAAAACCCACATCTTTAAGATGAAGTGATTGAGTATTCAACTCTATCAATCCTTTATCATAACCATTGATCTGTGCCAAGCATTTAAAGAGTGTGCTCTTTCCACTCCCATTATCTCCAATAATTCCCATTACTTCAGAAGGAGCACACTCAAATGAAACATTGAATATCCCTTTTTGATTCGTATAGACTTTACTCAGTTGTTTTACTT
>CAYSNT010000105.1:0-1377 GCA_964432505.1 uncultured Erysipelothrix sp. | reverse complement strand
GAAACATTGAATATCCCTTTTTGATTCGTATAGACTTTACTCAGTTGTTTTACTTTTAACATCTTATTCCTCCATGTTAGAATTCTCTTAAATGAAGGAGATTCCTATCATGTTAGAACATTTAATGTATCGATCTGTTCAGAAAGGCTTGTATTTAGTCTCATTTCTCATTCCTTGGAAGTTTCCAAAGGTGATTAAGACTTATGATTCTCCTAATGAACTGGTTTCATTATTAAAGAAGAATGAAGTGAAATCCATTTTAATAGTTAGTGATCAATCCCTTGTAAAGCTTCACCTTATTGATCCTTTTATATCCCTGTGTGAACAACACACCATCACTGTGGTTCTTTACGATAAAGTGGTTCCTAATCCAACCTTAGACAATGTTGAAGAAGGATATGCCCTAGCTTTAAAGCACAATGTTGAATGGCTTGTTGCCATTGGTGGTGGATCTGTGATGGATGCTGCTAAGGCCATTGGTGTAAAAATGGTTAGAAAAACACCACTAAAGAAACTTAAAGGGATTTTAAAAGTCATCAAACCTATCCCTCCTTTAGTCTGTATTCCAACCACGGCAGGAACGGGTTCAGAAACCACTGTTGCCAGTGTTCTAAGTGACCCTTTAACGAAAGAAAAGTTTGCGATATCTGATCCAGCCTTGTTTCCTCATACAGCTATCCTTGATCCTACCTTGCTTCAATCCTTACCTCCTTTCATTTTAGCGTCTACAGGCATGGATGCACTCACGCATGGCATTGAGTCTTATCTCAATCAAAACCACACTCAGCAAAGTAAACAAGATGCACTAGAATCCATGGATATTATCTTTAAGCATTTACTCAAAGCATATCAAGAACAATCTTTATTTGATAAAGAACAAATGCTTTGGGCATCCTTTCTTGCGGGGAGATCCTTCACACGAGCTTATGTGGGCTATGTCCATGGATTAGCTCATCAACTAGGAGCGTTTTATCATGTACCTCATGGAGTTGCTAATGCAATGTTACTACCCCATGTGTTAAGAGCTTATGGTGCTTCTATTCATCCTCATTTGGCTTCATTGTATGGTCGCTTCATTGATTCATCTTCAACACTTTCTCTTTCTTTACAAGCCCAAGCTTTCATAGAAGCCATTGAAGCGATGAATATGCAAATGAACATACCCCAAACACTTGAATCATTAAATGATGATGATTTGGATACGATCGTTTCGCATGCGCTTCAAGAAGTTCATCCTACCTATCCTGTCCCACGTTTCATGAGTGCTAAAGAACTCAAATCCATTCTACTGAAACTAAAAAAGAAGTGAGATGTTAATCTCGCTTCTTTTAGTAAACTGCTTTCTTTTCTTCTGGTTTAAGTAATCCCATGTTCACA
>CAYSNT010000104.1:0-4584 GCA_964432505.1 uncultured Erysipelothrix sp. | reverse complement strand
CTTAATGGTGGTTTCCAATTTGGTGAGTAACCATCCATCCAACTCAGATGCTTCACTGAGTAACGCTTCTTCTGCTTTAAAATCATCAGGACAATTCATCAAAACAAAACGAGAGGCATTCCATAATTTATTAATGAAATTCCAGCTTGCTTCCACTTTCTCTTCCATGTAACGCAAATCTTGACCAGGTGAAGAAGACGTGGTTAAGAAGAAGCGAAGCGCATCAGCGCCATACTGATCAATCACCTCCATTGGATCCACTCCATTGCCTAAGGATTTACTCATCTTACGTCCTTGCGCATCACGCACTAAGCCATGAATAAGCACATCTTTGAAAGGGAGTTCATGCATGAAATGCTCTGACATGAAGGCCATACGAGCCACCCAGAAGAAGATAATGTCATACCCTGTCACTAAGACACTGTTAGGGAAAAAACGCTGTAAATCACTTGAGGATGTGTCTGGCCACCCCAGTGTTGAGAAAGGCCATAGAGCACTTGAAAACCACGTATCCAAGACATCTTCATCTTGAATGTAGTTTTCACTGTCTTGAGGGGGAGTTAAAGAAACAATGACGTCTCCACTCTCTTTATGAAAATATGCAGGGATACGATGACCCCACCATAATTGGCGTGAAATGCACCAGTCTTCAATGTTTTCCAACCATTGAATGAAGGTTTTTTCAAATCGCTCTGGAACAAAATTCATGCCGGAAGTGTGTTGTTTTTTTAGCACAGCTTCAGCCATCGGTTTCATCTTCACAAACCATTGCTTGGATAAATACGGTTCCACAATCACATCGGTTCGCTCAGAATGCCCCACTTGATGAACGTGTTTTTCAATCTTCTCAACAAGACCTTCTTCTTGAAGTTGAGCCACTAGTGCTTGACGACACTCAAAGCGATCAAGACCCACATATTTTTGAGCTAACTCATTCATGGTTCCATCAGGATTCATGCATAAAACTTTTTCTAAGTGATGAGTTTGAGCTAAGTTAAAGTCATTAGGATCATGCGCAGGAGTACACTTCATAGCACCACTTCCAAAACTCATGTCTATGTATGAATCACATAAGATTGGCATTTCACGTTTTGATGCTGGGTTAATCACTGATTTGCCAAGAAGATGGGTGTAGCGAGAATCATCAGGATGAACAAACACACATACGTCCCCAAACATCGTTTCAGGACGTGTGGTCGCAACAACTAACACCTCATCACTACCCACTACCTTGAAGCGGAAATGATACATGCCCCCTTCCACTTCTTTATGGATGACTTCAATATTGGATAAGGCGGTTTGGGCTTGCGGATCCCAGTTAATGATGCGCTCCCCTTGATAGATGAGCCCTTCATTGTACAAGTCCACAAACACTTTCTTAACCGCTTCGCTTAAGCCTTCATCCAACGTGAATCGCTCACGTGAATAATCCAAGGATAATCCAAGGGTGGCCCATTGTTCACGAATAAAATCAGCATAAGTGTGTTTCCACTCCCATGCTTTGTCTAAGAAGCCTTGACGACCCAAGTCATACTTAGAAATCCCTTCTTCTTTTAAACGAGCTTCGACTTTAGCTTGTGTTGCGATACCCGCATGGTCCATGCCAGCTAGCCAAAGCATGTCATACCCTTGCATGCGTTTAAATCGTGCAATGATATCTTGTAAAGTGGTATCCCAAGCATGACCTAAATGCAGTTTTCCTGTCACATTAGGGGGTGGGATTACAATACAAAAAGGAGGCTTTGTTGGGTTGTTTGCTCTAAAGAGATCATGTTTAAGCCATGATTCATACTTATGAGCTTCAACGCTGTGATGATCATAGCGAGTGGGTAGAGTGTGTTTCATATTTGTCCTTTCTTAACATAAAAAAAGCCCTCATCTAAGGACGAAGACTCGCGGTACCACCTTAGTTCATTCACACAAGATGAATGCCCTCGATGACGTTAACGCCGTCTTACGCCACTTCTTACTGAAGGTTTCAGAAATGATTCCACATGATGACGTATCCGATGATGGTTTGGTTTTGTCGCATCGACCCAAAACTTTCTGAGTGACCCCCAATCATCCTTAAATCATGTCATTGAATTAGACTTATCTTAGCGAATTCTATCTTAAATGTCAATGTGAAGTCCACAGCAACACTAAGGATAAAAGAAGATACATGGCTAAACTCACTAATCCAACCATCAGTTGGATGTAAAGGAAGTTGGTGTAACTTCCCGCAATGGTGATGATACCAATACTGATGCTTCCTAACGTTGCGTTAATCATGTAAGACAACCATAAACCATTATGAATGTGTTGTATGCTTTTTTTAATGCGGCGTGGTAGAAAACGATTGATGAGTGCTTTTAGAATGAATCCAATGAACACCCAAATGAAGGCATAAGACATAAAGAATGAGGTGACCCCATGAGAAAAGTAAGTATAAATGGCTCCCGCAAGCGCAATAAAACCTACAAAAAGGGCTTGTTTGATCATTGATTTCATGGTTGCAGTGGTGTGAAGGTTAACGCATCAGACACAGCACGCTCACCAAAGCGGGTACCATCAAACGTTGGCTTATTCACAATCTTATTTTGAAACCACAAAGCACTGCTTCCGCCCCCATCCAAGTTATACGCAAAAGTTGCACCTAAATCGATAAACGTTTGAGCTAATTCCTTCATGGTTAAACCCGGACTTTGTGAAGTGCGTCCATCAGCCACCACAATGATGTAGTGGTAAGGATCAAGTAATCCAATGGCGGTTCGAGGATTCTTTTTAGCTGCAAAATTGGATTCTAAGGAACCCATCACTCCCTCTTCCACAAGCACAGGTCCAAAAGAGAAACTTTGATACACTCCTGATTTTAAGACCTCTTCTCCAGGAATAGAGCCTTCAAGGATGGAACTCATGGTTCCATTGGTATGCATCAGCATCGCATGATCATCTGGTGCACTGCGTGGAGTATCCAGATATAAGCGACCATTACGAATGATGAGTCCTCTGAAACGATAGCCATGAAAATCCCCGTTGATCGCAACCACTGCCCCTACTCTTTTGGCCATCTTTGAGGTGGCTTCAGAAATGTTCTTACCAAACGTATCTTTCGCAAACACCCCTTGAACGACTGCCATATTTCTGACTTGCACACGCACCACATACACATCACTGTCAAACTTGCGAATTTTCTCTAACGTAATGGTCATGTCTTGATCTTGATACATGGAATCATTTGAAATCGCTTCATAGACCACAGGTTCAGGTTCTATAGTAGGTTCTTCAGGATTCTCATCAATGGGTTGATTAGGATCAATCACATTCTCCCCAATCGGTTTTTCACTGACTTCCAATAAAAAAGCATCATAAAGGGTCACACTCGTAAGCATGACACTGAATATCACAAGTAGAATTAAACTGATTTTTTTCATAGTGTTTCCTTAAAGATCACTTTACGTTGTATATTAAAACTTAAGAAAAACAATAATCCATCCACTACAATCTTAATGAATACCGGTGAAATAGGAATTAAGACATCAAACACATACACAAGCAAAGCAGAACTGAGCATCACCAACACCACAAGTAAATAGTAATACACTAAGGATTGCATGGTGTTGCCTTTGGATTGAAAGACCATGTGTTTATTCAAGGTGTAGTTGAATAAAGAAGAAACAATGCGAGCAAGCACGGTGGCGATGATGACTCTAAACAATAAGTCTTCTTTAAGTGTGGCATAGACCAACGCAAACAAACCAATGTCCACCACTGAACTTAAAATGGAAGACAAACCAAACTTCGCGATTTGTACATAAATCTTGATTGAATCCAACACAGGATTGAAATGAGAGGCGGAGTTGTTGTCGATGTACACCGTTTCAATGGGGTGTTCCAACAGTCTTATACCCCGCTTCTTCGCACCAAGAAGCATATTCATCTCATACTCATAACGGTTTTGTTTAATGGATAAGCAAAAATCCAAGGTATCAAAGGTAAATGCTCTTAATCCAGTTTGGGTATCACTGATGGGTGAACCAATTAAGAATTGAGTGATAAAACGGGTTAGTTTGTTGCCTAAGGCCGATTTTAAAGGAACATCATATTGAGAGAAATCCCTTACTCCAAGCATGATGGTTTTTTCAAGTTGTATCGTTTCTTGTGCAAGTTCTAAAGCATCTCTGACTTTGTGTTGACCATCACCATCCAAAGTGACCACCACACCACCTTCATCACCGAAGTGATCTTTAATGTATTGAAACCCTGTTTTTAAAGCTGCCCCTTTACCTTGATTGTGTTCATGAGTGAGAAGAATGACTGAGGAAGGAAGCGCATCAAAGATAGGCTTGTATGGTTGTTGTCCTCCATCATCCACCACAATGATGCGGATAGGATGCTTAACACACTCATGGACTAAATCAATGAGTGTGTGATTAGGTTGGTAGCTTGGAATCAGAAATGTAATCATAGGTTAACCTCATATCATAGTGTACTCTTTTAATGAGTGAATCTCAATACAGAACACTATTAAAAAACAAAACTAGGTCACCCTAGTTTATGTTTGTCATTTTTAATTTTAAGTGTCACTAGCAAGATCACCAACAC
>CAYSNT010000103.1:1190-4595 GCA_964432505.1 uncultured Erysipelothrix sp. | reverse complement strand
TGCATGTCACTGGTTTTTCTAATATGACATGCTTTCTTGCTTGAAGCGCTTTAAGTGCATGTTCAAAATGAAGATAATTGACACTAGCGACATATACTGTATCAACGCTTTCATCTTTTAATGCTTTGTCTAAATCATCATAAGCCAATGCTCCTAAAGGATAGGCTAAAGACACAGCTTTTTTCATGTCTCTAGAATAAACTGCTTTAATCTTTGAAAATTGTGACTTCATTACAGCATCTATGAAATGCGTGGTAATGATGCTTGTTCCTATTGTAAGTATGTTCATAAGTTTATTGTATCATATCTTGTTTATCTCTCTAAAGATTTAAAAACCAGCACTTAGGCTGGTCTTTACATTCGATTAGTTAAGAGGAATAGTCACGTTTTCTTTGATTAGTTGAATCACTTCTTCTTCATTTGAACACTCTAGTGCTTTTAAAGCAAGTGATTTCATGTCTTCATAGTTGACGGATCTAACAATTTCTCTAGCCGCTAAAATTGAAGAAGCTGACATAGAGAATTCATCAAGCCCCAATCCTAATAGGAGTGGAACTGCCATTGGTTCTCCCGCCATCTCACCACACATACCAACCCACTTGTTATGCTTGTGAGCTCCATCAATGGTCAGTTTTATTAGACGAAGGATGGATGGGTTGTATGGTTGATATAAGTAGGAAACCTTTTCATTCATACGATCTGAGGCCATGGAATACTGAATCAAGTCATTGGTGCCAATACTCATGAAGTCAACTTCTTTCGCAAATTGATCAGCTAACATTGCAGCAGCAGGAATTTCAACCATCATACCAAGCTTGTATTCTCCTACTTCGACACCTTCAGATTTAAGTTCTTTTTCAGTTTCAAGCACAAATGATTTAGCTTGTCTGAACTCATCTAAAGTTGCAATCATTGGAAACATAATATGGAGGTTGCCATGTACACTAGCTCTAAGTAGTGCTCTGACTTGAGTTTTAAAAATATCGGTACGATCTAAACATAAGCGAATAGCTCGATACCCTAAGAAAGGATTCATCTCTTTAGGAAACGGTAAATAAGAGAGTTCTTTATCGCCTCCAATGTCTAATGTACGTACAACAACTGGTTTATTGTTCATGTCTTTGATGACCTTAGCATAAGCTAGGGTTTGTTCTTCTTCACTAGGGAGTGAGGAAGCATCCATGTATAAAAACTCCGTACGATATAATCCTACCCCTTCTCCACCATTGTCGTTCACAGCATGAACATCATGGGGAGTACCAATATTTCCAACTAACTCCACATGATGACCATCAAGTGTTTCACTCTTGGCATCTTTAAGAGATTTTAAACGTTCTTTGCGTTGTTGGAATTGTTCAATCTTGGAAGCATACTCATCAATGAGTGCTTGGGTTGGTTTAAGGTACACACGTCCTTCAACAGCATCTAGAATGATCACATCATTGTGTTGTGCACTCCATAATGCTTCACCACATCCAACGACGGCTGGTATCTCTAAGGAGCGTGCCATAATCGCTGAGTGGGATGTACGTCCACCAACTTGAGTTGCAAAACCCAAAGTGAATTGACGATTCAGTTGAGCGGTATCTGATGGGGTTAAATCATGGGCTACAATCACAACTTCTTCATTAATCAAAGTTAAATCAGGTAGCGGTTTGTTTAAGATATGAGCAATTAAACGTTGAGTAACATCTTTGATGTCTGCAGCACGTTCTTTAAAATAAGCATCTTCCATACTTTCAAACATGCCAATAAACATGGATGCCACTTGATGTGTCGCAAATTCTGCGTTGACACCATCTGACTCAATTAGACTCTTAATTTGATCAATCAATTCTGGGTCTTCACTCACCATAAGATGAGCATCAAAAATAGCTAATTCTTCTTCACTTAGTTTGCCTACCGCTTTCTCTTTGATTGAGCGAATTTCACTTTGTGTTTTTGCAATAGCATTTTCTAACTTCTCAAATTCTTGTGAAGGTGTAGCTTCTCTTTGTTCAACACTTAGATCGGGATATTCAAGTTTATATACTTTTGAAACAACAATCCCGCTTGATGCAGCAATTCCTTTAATCATAGTTTCTCCTCTAGACCTACTAAGTCACTGTACGGTTATTTTAACACCTTAAAGATTTGTAAACAATGAACAAATGTTTCAATTATGATTCTTTTCTTACGATAATAGTTAGAACGAGAGTAATATTCTTCATACCATTTGAGCCCACTCTTTCGTAAATATGATCTTTGGTAAATATCCTTACAGTCATCATCAAGTTGATTGTAAAAGAACGTCATCATCACATCGAAATGTTCATGAGCGGTTAAAACATCATTTTGCTTTGTGTTTAATCGTATGAACATCTTAGCAATATTCCAACGCTCTGATAACGCAATTAACAATCTCTCTTGATCTTGAAACGATAAATCATTCATAATTCGTACCCCTTTACGCTAACATACTCCTCCTTTCCTACATTATCCTAAAAGAAAACAGGCACACGGCCTGTTCTCTATCGAATGAAGATGAACCAAATAACACCTATCATGATACTTAAAACAAGTAACATCACTGGAATGACCGTAATCAGAGCTGCAATGGTTAAGGCTAGCATATCGCCTTTTTCAAAATCAGTCTCTTTGAGTTTCGCTTTTATCTCGTCGTAATCGTATTCACTCTCTTGATTCTTAGGTCTTTTGAAAATCAACCTATTCTCCTCTTAAGTGACAAGCAACGAAGTGGCCTGGCTCAATTTCTTGCCAAATAGGCTCAACAACTTTACATTTGTCAAATGCATATTTGCATCGAGTATGAAATTTGCACCCTTTAGGAGGTTTAATTGGAGATGGAATATCTCCTTCCAAGATTGTGAGTTCTTGATTCGATTCAACATCAGTACGAGGAATAGCTTCAAGTAAAGCTTCTGTATACGGATGGAGTGGATTTGCGAAAATCTGGTCACTTGTGCCTAATTCAACCATATTACCAAGATACATAACACCAATGCGATCAGAGATAAATTTAACAACAGACAAGTCATGAGTAATGAACAAGTATGTTAGGTTATTATCTTTCTTAAGATCAATAAGCAAGTTAATGATTTGTGATTGAATTGAAACGTCTAATGCGGATACAGCTTCATCACATACGATAAACTTAGGATTAAGTGCTAAAGCACGAGCAATACCAATACGTTGACGTTGCCCTCCAGAGAACTGGTGAGGATAACGATGAATGAAATATGGAGCAAGTCCACATTTTTCCATTACATCGGTAATGTAGTCTGTGTATTCTTTTGAGTTAGCATTTTTAAAGAAATTATGCGCTAGTAATCCTTCACCAATGATTTGACCAACCGTCAAACGCGGGTTAAGTGATGAGTAAGGATCTTGGAAAATAATCTGAAT
>CAYSNT010000103.1:0-1090 GCA_964432505.1 uncultured Erysipelothrix sp. | reverse complement strand
TACGACGAATCTTAGCTTCTTTTTGCTTGAGTTTAAACTCAGAAAGGAGTACTTCACTCACTTTATTCAAATCTTTTGAAGTCAATAAACCGCCCGCAATTCTAAACATATTCTTGTATTTGTTTTCAAGTCGAGCTGTTTCTTTTTCAATCTTTGAACTAAGTTTAGCTTTTTCTAAATCCTCTTTTTCAGATTCAAATGAAACCACCAAAGCATCTAAAGCCTTTTTATCAGCTAAATAAGCAGGGTATTGTTTTGATAAAGTCTTAATGACATCCACAACATATTTTGGAGCAACTTCAGCCAATGTTCGACCATAGAATAATGTATTACCTTCTGTTTGATCATACAATTGAAGAATAGTACGACCAAAGGTTGACTTACCACATCCAGACTCTCCAACTAATCCTAAGGTTTCACCTTCATAAATATCAATGGAAATACCATCATTGGCTTTGATGAAGAGTTGTTCTTTTTGGAAAAGAGAACGTTTCTTTAATGGAAAATGTTTTTTAAGGTTTTGTACCTTCAACAATACTTTTTTATTTTCAGCCATGTTGACGTACTCCTTTCTTTGGATAGAAACAACGAATGGATTGCTTTTCACTGATTTGAACTAATTCAGGTTCTTCTTTTAAGCATTTCTCGGTTGCATATTTACAACGTGGCGCAAACTTACATCCCACCGGTAAATCAAGTGGATGAGGAACTGATCCTGGAATAGCATCGAGTTTTGTTCCACGCTCACTTGTTAAGCTTGGAATTGAGCTTAGTAATCCTTCAGTGTAAGGATGTGAATATTCAGTTTTGTTGCCAAAGATGAAATCAACTGGAGCTGATTCAACCACTTGACCACAGTACATGACTGCTACATCATCCGCCATTTGGTTAATAACACCAAGGTCATGAGTAATAAACATGATAGATGTTTTAGTTTCACGTTTAAGATCATTCATTAAACGAAGAATTTGAGCTTGAATGGTAACGTCTAATGCGGTTGTTGGTTCATCCGCAATCAGTAGTTTTGGTTTACATGCAAGTGCCATCGCAATCATCACACGTTGTGACATCCCTCCAGATAACTGGAATG
>CAYSNT010000102.1:0-4607 GCA_964432505.1 uncultured Erysipelothrix sp. | reverse complement strand
ACGTGACGAGTATTTGGAAACATATCCACCGGGGTGATTTCATTGAATGAATAATGAGTTGATAAGCTCTTTAAGTTAGCACACAATGTCATAGGATTGCATGATACATACACTACATTAGGTATCCCTAAATCTTTGATTTGTTGAATGACAGAATCTGATAAGCCACTGCGTGGTGGATCAACGATCAACACATCCGCTTTTAAGTTCATTTCTTTGAGGATAACACTGACTTCACTGGCATCTCCCACAAAGAATGAAGCATTATCAATCATATTAAGTTCTTGATTCTCTTTAGCATTCATGATCGCAATGGGATTAATTTCTACCCCAATGACATGATTAACTCTTTTTGCTGCAAGCAAGGAGATACTACCTACACCACAATACAAGTCAACCAATACATCCGTTTTCTTACATTGAGCTAAATCTAAAGCAAGTTCATATAAGCGTAAGGTTTGATGTGGATTGATTTGATAAAAGCTTTGTAAAGAAAGTTTAAACTTAAGATCATGCAGTTCATCTACAATTTCATTAACACCCATAAGTACTTCATCATGTCCCTTAAAGATGGCATTGCCTTCACTGACATTGATATGGGCAACAATTCCCTTAACATAAGGAAGTTGAGCTAATATTTGAACGAGTGAACTTTCCTTTAAGCATTGAGAATCCTTGACAACAAAACCAACAATCATTTGCGATTGATTGCTATTTTCTTTAAGCACCACATGCTTTATAAAGACAAGTTCTTCTTTGTTTGGATAGGCTTTGATGATTGATAGTACTTCATTTTGAGTGTGTGTTTGCACATGACAAACATCGAACTCAACAATATCATGGGAATTTAAACGATAAAACCCCATCTTAAATGGATCATGTTGCACAGGAACAGCCACTTTATTGCGGGTGTGATAACGCTGCGGTGAAGCAACAAGTTCATTGACATGAACATCCAGTTGATGAAAAGTGACTTGATCAAGCACAAGATTTCTTTTCATGATCGCTTGTCCTTCATCACTTAATGTAATAAGAGGACATCCACCACATGAGGAAGATACTGGACAAATGCTTTCGATACGATATGGACTACGCTTAATCAGTTCAATGATTTTACCATAAGCAAGTTTCTTCTCTACTCTTAACACATGAATTGATGCTTCTTCATCCACCAGTAGATCCTTGACTAAAACAACCATGGATTCAAATTTTACCACTCCTAAACCACTGTGATGCATATCAACACACTTAGCTGTAAAACGATCATTCTTATTTAAAAAAGGACGATTATTCATCATCGCCCTCTTCTGGTGGAGTTACTGGTTCATTGATTCCTGCTACATACTCAGGATTCTTTGGTTTAGATACTTCTTGCACATTGAAACTCGACATTAATGAGGTCTTAGATGCAATGATGTAACGATAATTCTCATCAAGACGATCAGTAGTGTTACGAACATGTATTTCCAAATCATATTGCTTTGTAGTGAGGGTTGCTGTGAAATAATCACTTTGAGGTAATTTAGCAAATATCGCTTCCTTCACGTTAGTGATTAATGCATTCAGTTGAAGTTCAGTTAAACTAATATCTGTAAGAATATTGACTCGAAGTGTTGCTGAACGCAAGTTTATTTCACTATCGACTACACTTTCTAACCCAGCAATGGTGGTTTGAAGTTCATTGATTTGATTACGTTGAATTTTAGGATTCAAGTCATTATTAAAACGTTCTCCAAACACAGGATTACCTGCAATCTCTTGTGTTTCTATCGCAATATTGTAGAAAATGGTCGCAGGTACAGCCAGTATTGCAAGTGACAACATGAGGGTGATTCCTGGCCAAAATATCTTAATCTTTTTCATAATTCTCCTTATTGTTCAAGTAAACGTGCTCGAACTAAAGCGTTACAACGTGCTGGATCAGCTTGACCTTTTGATTTTTTCATGACTTGTCCCACCAAGAATCCAACAGCACGATCTTTGCCTTGTTTGAAGTCAAGAATGGATTGTGGGTTTTCTTGAATGGCTTCATCGATCCAATTAAGAAGAGCTGTATCATCACTGACCATGACAAGCCCATGCTCATTCACTAGAGTTTGAGCATCCTTACCACTTTCACTCATCCATTTTAACACATCTTTGGCTTGCTTGCCTGATATGACTTTATCACTGATACAATTTAAAAACAAGGCAAAATGATGAGATGAAACCATCTCAAATAATTTTTCTTGCATGGTGTTAACCAATGAAGTGACTTCAGTGATGGTCCAATTTAGTGCTAAACGGACATCTTTCACCTCTTTTGACGCTTCAATGAAGAAATCCAATAAAGATTTGTTATTGATAAGAATGTTCGCTTCAATCACAGTAGCTCCAAGTTCAATCAAATGTTCTAGCCATTGTTGTGGTGTTTTCGGTAATGAAGCTTGAATTGAATCAATCCATGCTTGTTCAAGTTGAATCGGTCTTAAATTCGGTTCTGGAAAATAACGATAGTCTACTGCACTTTCTTTAGAACGCATGGCTACCGTGGTTTTCAAAGTTTCATCATAACGGCGTGTCTGCATGAACACTTTTTCTCCCGCATCAAGCAGTTGATTTTGACGAAGTATCTCTGCCTCAATGGCTTTTTCAATGTTGTTTAAAGAATTCAAGTTCTTTATTTCAACTTTAGTTCCAAACTGCACTGAACCAGCTTCTTTGAGTGAAATGTTGATGTCACAACGAAGGGATCCTTCTTCCATTTTTCCATCAGTTACCTCAGCAAAAATAAGCATGTTACGCAGCGTTGAAACATATTCTTTGGCTTCCTTTGCACTGCTCATATCAGGTTTTGAAACAATTTCAATGAGTGGAACCCCCGCACGATTATAATCAATGTGAGTCTCATCCTCCAAATGATATTGCTTAGCGGTATCTTCTTCCATGTGTATACGATCTAAGCGAACTTGCTTTCTTTGTTGATCCACTTCAAATTCAATTAAACCATTCTTTCCAATCGGATGAAACTGCTGAGTGATTTGAAATCCTTTTGGAAGATCGGAATAATAGTAATTCTTACGATCAAACTTAATGAGTGAATCAATCTCACAATGAGTTAGCATACATGCTCTTAAAGTTAACTCAACTGCTCTTTTATTCAATGTTGGTAATACACCAGGATGACCTAAATCAATTTCATTCACATGAATATTAGGAGTATCATTGATACTATTACGAGAGGCTGAAAACATCTTTGAGTTGGTTTTTAATTCGCAATGTATTTCTATACCAATGACGACATCTCTTTTCATAGCCCCTCCTTCACGCATGTTTCAATGGCTAATGCTAATTGAAACATCGTAGCTTCATCTTCAATCTTGCATGTCAAATTAATCCCATGTGGTAGTCCATCGACTGGCATGATTGGAACTGTAATGGATGGTGCTCCTGAGAAATTTGCTAGCACCATGTAATTCTCCGCAATCAAATGAGCATTGGACAACACGTTCATGTTTGCCCCTTCTAATAGCGGTGCAGTGGAGGTGGTTGCTGGCGCAATGAGTCCATCACATTCACTTAACATCCGATTGAATTCATTCACAATAACACGTCTTACTTTTTGTGCTTTTCTAAAAAGCTTATCTTGATTTTCATCTTTTAAGCCATAACTTCCAATGACAAAACGTTTACGAATAAGTGGTCCAAATCCATGAGTTCGAGTGTTAGTCATGATGGTTTCCACATCTTCTCCCTCTTGAGTCAATCCAAAGTTAACTCCTGTAAGGTTAGAATGATTCGCTGTTGCCTCACAGTTCGCAATAATGTAATAAGTAGGTAAACACGTACGTAAGATGGTTTCATTCATGGAAATCGTTTTAATGATTGCCCCTTTTGATTCCAGTGCTTTACAGACTGCATCAAAGTTCTTCAATGTTTGAGGATGATCAATCGCCTCCAACACTTCTTTAAAGATTCCATATACTTTTCCCTTCACATCATCATGAAGCTGTGGAGCAAGTGTTGTCGATGGATACGGTAGTGAAGTGTGATCCATCTTATCTTGTCCTGATAAGACATCACACATGAGTGCTGCTAAGCGCACATCACTTGTGAAGTAACCCACATGGTCCAAAGATGAAGCATAGGGGATAATCCCATAGCGTGAAATGCGACCATAGGTTGGTTTTGTTCCTACCACCCCAACATAGGAAGCGGGTTTTCGAACACTATCCCCTGTATCTGATCCAATTGCAATATCCACTGCTTTTGCGGCAACAACCACTGCCGAACCTGATGATGATCCACCTGCTTGACGAGTTAAATCAAAAGGATTTTTAACCGGCCCATTAAATGAAGCAGTTCCTGTTCCACCCATTCCTAGTTCATCAAGAGTTGTTTTTGCTACAATCACTCCACCTGCTTGTTTGATTTTATCCACAATGGTGGCATTGTAAGGAGGGATATAGTTTGAAAGCAGTTTAGATCCCCCTGTTGTTAGAATTCCTTTGGTTATTACGTTATCCTTTAAGGCTATCGGAACATCACTTAATACACCCTCGTGCGTCTTCACATCATGCTCAATGATGGTTACGCATGCATTGGTGGTTGATTGAATCTCTTTAAGT